>NC_007764.1 GCF_000092045.1 Rhizobium etli CFN 42
GTTTTCGACGCTCGTCCGGGCCGTCCGTGCTCGGATGATCGCCTGTGACGATGCCGAATTCGGAGAGGAGGATATGCCGGATGTTAGCGGATGAGCCTTCGTTCCAGGAACGCCTGCATGTCGCGACGCCCGTCCGCCACGCAGTAGACGACGACGTCGGTGCCCATAATACGGTAGATCATGCGCCAAGGCTTGTGGTGCAGTTCGCGGTATTCGGAGATACCGATACTGGCCAGTTCCTTCGGAATATTTCCGCGGGCCGGGAATTCTTCGAGATCGACGCAGGCGCTTTCGATTTCGGTCAGGATGCGCTCCGCCGTCTCGGCGCCGTCGCGGGCGGCAATGAAACGATAAAGATCCTCGACGTCGCGTTCCGCGTCCTCGGCGAGAAGAACACGGTAACGCATCAGGACTGGTTGTCGGCCAGATGTTTGCGGATGCGCGCGAAGGATTCCGATGCAGGGCGCAGCTTGCCTTCCTCGACCTGTCGATTGGTGAGCGCCAGCATCTTCAGGAGCGCCAGCGTCTCCTGCGTTTCTTCATATTGGCCGACATCCTGAAGGATCGCTTTGGCCTCGCCATGCAGGGTAATGACGACAGGCCGCGGATTATCCTTCAGCGTCCGGATGATCTCGGGCGCATGCGCCTTGAGATAGCTGATCGGCTTGACCTGTTCTGACAGCTTCATGCGGCTACTCCATTTTGACCAGAATATAGACCATTGAATGGTCGATTGAAAGATCCTCGCACATCGCGGCCCCATTTCCGGCATCTGAAGTCGCGTTTCAGCTGCGGCTGCTTTTTCTCTTCAATGCCCGCGAAAGAGAATGGCATTTCTTATAATCGCATTTGTCTACTGATTTTATAGATTACATATTGCAACCACCGGGCGGATTATGGCGTCATGACTTACCTCCTCAGCCTTCTCGACAAAAGCCCGATCGAAACCGGCCTATCCGCTGCCGACGCGCTCCGGGCGACCGTAAAGATTGCCACCCGGGCCGAGGAACTCGGTTATCACCGTTTTTGGGTCGCCGAACATCATAACATGTCCAACCTGGCGAGTTCCGCGCCGGAGGCGCTGATAGCCTATCTTCTCGCCAGGACATCGAGGATCCGGGTCGGCTCCGGCGGCGTCATGCTGCAGCACTACAGCGCCTACAAGGTTGCCGAGACCTTCAATCTCCTGGCATCGCTTGCGCCTGGCCGCGTTGATCTCGGCGTCGGTAAGGCGCCGGGCGGCTTTCCGCTGTCGACGCGCGCCTTGCAGCTTGCCGTCGATCCGTCCAGGAAGCCGGATTTTGCGAGCCAGCTTTCCGACCTCAATACCTACCTTGCGGCCGATCCTGGTTACGACGGTGCGCATGCGACGCCTTTCCCGCCGACGGCTCCGGAGCGTTTCTTGCTCGGCGCCAGCGTCGAGAGCGCCGAACTCGCGGCCGAGAAAGGGTGGGAGCTCGTCTTTGCCGGACACCTGAACGGCGATCCAGACAATCTGCGCAAGACCTTCGAAGTCTATGAGCGGGCATCGGGCGGCAAGCGTCCCATCCTGGCGCTCGCTGCCTTCGCTGCCGAAAGCGAGGAATATGCCCGCGAGCGTGTCGGTAAGCTCAGGATCGTCAAGCTGTTCCTGCCGAACGATCAGACCGTCAATGTCGGCAGCGAGGAGCAGGCAGCCGAATTTGCCCGGCAGGCCGGCGTCACCGATTACCGCATCGAGGAGAAGGTGCCGAGCGTGCTGCACGGCACGGCAAAGCAGATCCGCAACGAACTGGACGAGTTCCATCGCCGCTACGGCGTCAAGGAATTCGTGCTCGACACGCCGGCGCTTTCGACCGCTGACCGCCTTGCCTCCATCGAGCTGCTCGCCGCCGAGCGCCTTTCCCTCGTCGCCTGACCCTTTCCAAGGAGGATCGATCCCATGGCTCAGAAACACGTCACGTTCGGCATCATGCTGCAGGGTCCGGGCGGCCATATGAATGCCTGGAAACATCCGAGCGGACCGGCCGATGCCAGCGTCAATTTCGATTTCTTCGTAACGACGGCGCGCAAGGCGGAGGCGGCCGGCATTGCTTTCGCCTTTGTCGCCGACGGGCTTTATATCAACGAGCTATCGATCCCGCATTTCCTCAACCGGTTCGAACCGATCGCCATTCTCTCGGCGCTGGCCGCCTCCACTTCGAAGATCGGCCTCGTCGGCACGGTCTCGACGTCCTACAGCGATCCCTTCACCATTGCCCGCCAGTTTGCCACGATCGATCTCATCAGCGGCGGCAGGGCAGGGTGGAACGCTGTGACCTCGCCACTCGAGGGTTCGGGGCGAAATTACAGCCGTGAACATCCCGAGCACGAGCTGCGCTACGAGATCGCCGAGGACTATATCGACGCGATCAAAGGTCTCTGGGATTCCTGGGACGACGACGCATTCGTGCGCAATCGCGAGACCGGCGTCTTTGTCGACAAGGCGAAGATGCATCGCCTGAACCATAAGGGCCGGTTTTTCCGCATCGAAGGCCCGCTCAATATCGGCCGTTCAAAACAGGGCCAGCCCGTCGTCTTCCAGGCGGGTGCTTCAGATTCCGGCATCAGGCTTGCCGGCAAGCATGCCGACGCCGTCTTCACCAATGGCGGGCCGTTCGAAGAGGCGCGAGGCTTCTATCGTCAGCTCAAGGATAGCGTCATTGCTCACGGGCGGCCAGCGGCGGAAGTCGGCGTTTATCCGGGCATCGGCCCGATCGTCGGCAAAACGGCTGAGGAGGCGGAAGCCAAGTATCAGGCGATCCGCAATCTCGTCACGATCGAGGAGGCGCTCCTCTATCTCGGCCGCTTCTTCGATCATCATGATTTCGGCGTCTACCCGCTCGATGAGCCTTTCCCTGACATTGGCGATATCGGCAGGAACAATTTCCGCGCCACCACCGACCGCATCAAGAGGACGGCGCGCGAGAAGGGGCTGACACTTCGCCAGGTCGCGCTCGATTCCGCGACGCCGCGCACCGCCTTCATCGGCACGGCGGAGCATATTGCCGACGAGATCATCCGCTGGGTTGATCATGGCGCCGCCGATGGCTTCATTCTCGGCTTCCCCGTCATCGCCGAAGGCTTCGAGGACTTCGCCGCGCACGTCCTGCCGATCCTCACCGAGCGCGGCTATTTCGATCCGGTTCTCAAGGGCGAGACGCTGCGCGATCATCTGGGCCTGCCCTTCCGGGAAAGCCGCTACGCGGCCGGCGCCGATCAGGTCGAGCCGGGGAGGGCTGTCGGCGTCTGAGGCGCCGAGCAAACCGCCATGGACACCATCGCTCAGAACACCCGCAGCAACGATCCAATCGAGAAGGGCATCGCTGCCTATCTTGATGAGATCATCGCGCTTCGCCACGATCTGCACCAATATCCCGAGCTGGCCTTTCAGGAGTTGAGGACCAGCAAGCTCGTGGCATCCCGCCTTTCCTCCTGGGGCTATGAGGTGGCGACCGGCATTGCAGGCACCGGCATCGTCGCCACCCTCAGACGCGGCGAAGGCGGGAAACGGATCGGTATCCGCGCCGACATGGACGCGCTGCCGATCGAGGAGGCGAGCGACCTTGCCTATGCCAGCAGCAATCCCGGCGTCATGCATGCCTGCGGCCATGACGGGCACACGTCGATCCTGCTGGCCGCCGCCCGCTATCTCGCCGAAAGCGGCAATTTCAGCGGCACGCTCAGGCTGATCTTCCAGCCCGCCGAGGAAATCGGCGCCGGCGCCCGCAAGATGATCTCAGAAGGGCTGTTCGAACGCTTTCCTGTCGATGCTGTCTTCGGACTGCACAACTGGCCGGGCGTTCCGGCGGGCCAGTTCGGCATCGTCACCGGTCCGGCCATGGCGTCTGTCGACCAGGCGGTCATCAGGATCGTCGGTAAGGGCGGTCACGGCGCTGAACCGCACCGCGCCGTCGATCCGGTGCTGGCTTCGGCTTCCTTCATCACCGCATTGCAGAGCGTCGTCTCCCGCAATGTCGATCCCCAGGATATGGCGGTCGCCACCGTCGGCTCGATCCATGCCGGCTCCGCCTCGAATGTCATCCCCGAGAGCGTGGAGATGAAACTCACCATGCGGGCCTTCAGCGAGGAGGTTCGCCAGTTGCTGCAAGAGCGCATTCCGGCCCTTGCCCGCGCTCAGGCCGAAAGCTTCGGCGCCGAGGCGGATGTGAATTATCGCCTCGGTTTTCCGGCGCTGATCAATCACGCCAAGGAAACGGCATTTGCCCGCGATGTCGCTTACGAAGCACTCGGTCTCGCGGCGATCGAGAAGGACTTCCGTCCACGAACCGCAAGCGAGGATTTCGCTTTCATGCTGCAGGCCAATCCCGGCAGCTACCTCTTCGTCGGAAACGGCGACAGCGCGCCTCTCCACAGCGCCCATTACGATTTCAACGACGCGATCATCGGGCCGGCGGCCCGCTACTGGGTCCGGCTCGCCGAAACCTTCCTCACTGACGACAACGGGTGATGAACGATATGAGCGATACGTTTCTCTACACGACCCCTCTCGATCCCCGCGCCAAGCCGTTGATCGATGAGCTGATCCACGAATATGACAGCCGCTACGGCACCTATTTCAATGCCGAAGGCGCTGCAGCCGAATTGAACCGCTATCCTCCCGAAGCTTTCGCGCCGCCTCACGGCAATTTTCTGCTGCTGATCCGCAATGGCGAAACCATCGGCGGCGGCGCTTTCAAGCATTACGACGATCGCACGGCCGAGTTCAAACGCATCTGGACACGCTCGGACCTGCGCCGCCAGGGCCTTGCCCGCAAGGTGCTGGTGGAGCTGGAAGCTCAGGCGGCCCGCCAAGGTTATACGAGGATTTATCTGACGACCGGTTTCCGCCAGCCCGAGGCCGTCGGCCTCTATCTGAACTATGGTTACACTGCTCTCTTCGACACGTCAGCTGATCCTGAGATCTACAAGAGCCTGCCCTTCGAGAAGGACATCACCCACCTCGTTCCGCCGGCCTTCGGAGCCGAGGCGGCCGAACCGCGCCTGCGCGTGGCCGGCGCAAATCTCTGACAAGACGATAATCATAAAAGGGAAGCAAGAATGGCACTGACGACGGATTTCGCGGGCATTGAGCCTGCCAGCAGAACGGCAGAACCGAAGCAGGACTATTCCCGTTACCGGATCGTGCCGGCGCGCCATCCCGAGCGGCTGGCGGGCACGATATTTGCGGCCGTCGTCATCATCGCCGTGCTCTATTCCACCTTCACCAATCCGCGCTGGGGTTGGGGCGTCTTCGCCGAATGGTTCTTCGCCGAGCCGGTGCTCGTCGGCCTCGGCAGGACGTTGCTTCTGACCGCGCTTGCCGCCATATCCGGTTCCATTCTCGGAACGGCGCTGGCGCTTGCCCGCGTCTCCAAGTCGCCGCTGCTATCGGGGCTTTCCTGGGGCTATATCTGGCTGCTGCGGTCGATCCCGGTGATCGTGCTGCTGTTGATATTGAACAATCTCGGCTATCTCTACGAAACAATCGAGATCGGCATACCCTTCACCGATACGGTCTTTATCGACTATCCCACTGTGCAACTGCTGACGCCTTTTGCCGCCGCTTTCCTTGGCCTCACGCTCAACCAATCGGCTTTCTTCGCCGAGATCGTCCGCGGCGGCATTCTTTCGGTGGATCATGGGCAGCTGGAAGCCGCCGCTGCACTCGGCCTGCCGCGCCGCCGTCAGGCTTTCCGTATTGTGTTGCCGCAGGCCATGCGCTCGATCCTGCCGACTGGCTTCAACGAACTCATCGGCTTGGCGAAGAGCACGTCCATGGTCTACGTGCTGGCGCTGCCGGAACTGTTCTACACTGTGCAGGTGATCTATCGCCGCAATCTCGAAGTCATTCCGCTGCTGATGGTCGCTACCGTCTGGTATCTGATCATCATGACCGTGCTGTCGGTCGCCCAGCACTATATCGAGCGCTATTTCTCCAGAGGCGCCGTACGAAATCCGACGCCGCTGCCTTTCCAGGCATTTTTTGAACGCTTCCGTCGTCCGCTGCCGGTGCTGGATAGCGCGGCCGACAAGGTGCGCAATCTCGGTTTCCATGATGCGACGGCTCTGCGGGCAGGCGGTGCGGTGCGCATCCACGGCATTTCGAAAAGCTTCGGCTCGCTGAAGGTGCTCGACGATGTCGAGCTCAACCTGCCCGCCGGCAGCGTGACCGCCATTCTCGGCCCGTCCGGCTCGGGTAAGTCGACGCTGCTGCGGTCGATCAATCACCTGGAGCGTGTCGACGAGGGCTTCATCTCCGTCGACGGCGATTTCGTCGGCTATAGCAGGAAGGGCGACACGCTCTATGAGCTCAAGGAAAAAGAGATCCTCAAACGCCGCGCCGATATCGGCATGGTCTTCCAGAGCTTCAATCTCTTCCCGCATCTGACCGTGCTCGAAAACCTCATCGAGGCGCCGATCGAGGTTCGTGGTGTCGATCGCGAGGAAGCTGTGCAGCTGGCGCAGGAGCTGCTGGCACGCGTCGGTCTCAGCGACAAGATCAATGCCTATCCGCGCCAGCTCTCCGGTGGCCAACAGCAGCGTGTGGCGATCGCCCGGGCGCTGGCGCTCCGCCCCAAGGTGCTGCTCTTCGACGAGCCGACCTCCGCACTCGATCCGGAACTCGTCGGCGAGGTGCTCGACGTCATCAAGGAGCTCGCCCGCACCGGAACGACGCTCGTCATCGTCACCCATGAAATCGGTTTTGCCCGCGAAGTCGCCGACACCGTCGTCTTCATGGAAAACGGCCGCATTCTGGAGGCCGGTCCGCCGGCCCGGATCTTCACGCAAGCGGAGCATCCGCGAACACGCGAATTCCTCGCCAAGGTTCTCTAGCGCCCGACTGCGCTGGTGAAATGCCGGGCCGCGACGGCTGCTCCGGTCAAGCGACAACAAACACAACCATAGGACGAAATGGAGAAGGGCATGGCATTTACAAATAGAGCAAGGCTTCTCGTAGCGGGAGCCATCGCCATTGGCGCGATCGGTTTCGGTTCCGCTCAGGCGCAGCAGAAGTTCGATCTCAGCCCCGAACAGCCGAACCGGCTGCGGGTGGAAAAGAACGAGAAGCGCATCGCAGAAATCAAGGACTTCAAGTTCGTCGAGAGCGGTGTTTTCACCGTCGGCATCAGTACCAGCGGTAATCTGCCGCTGCACGACTATGCGTCCGACTCCAAAACCGTCATCGGTTATGACGTCGATCTGGCGCAGGCGATCGCCGACAGCCTCGGCCTGAAGCTCAACCTCGTTTCTGTTGCCTGGGCCGATTGGCCGCTGGGGCTGACATCCGGCAAGTTCGATGCGGTGATCTCGAACGTCACGGTGACGGAGGAGCGCAAGGAAAAGTTCGATTTCTCGACCTACCGCAAGGATGAGCTCGGTTTCTACGTCAGTGCCGACAACCCGATCACATCGATCAAGGAGCCGAAGGATATTGCCGGCTTGAAGGTCATCACCGATGCCGGCACCAACCAGGAGAAGATCCTGCTCGAATGGGACCGGGAGAATGTCGCGGCCGGTCTGAAGCCGATCGAGGTGCAATATTACGACGATGATGCGGTGAAGGACCTCGCCGTCCAGTCCGGCAGAGCCGATGCCGTCTTCAGCGTCAACGCCACCCAGGCCTATGCGGCGGGGATCAACGGCAAGACCAAACTTGTCGGCACCGTCAGCGGCGGCTGGCCGATCACGGCCGAGATCGCAGTGACCACACGCAAGGGCAGCGGCCTGGCGGCGCCCGTCACCAATGTCGTCAACGATCTGATCGCCAGCGGCGCCTACAAGAAGATCCTCGACACCTGGAATCTCGGTCCGGAGGCGATCGACAAGGCCCAGACCAACCCGCCCGGCCTGCCGAAGAGCGGTTCGTAATGTTTACGGGACGGACGGCGGTTCAAGCCGGTCCGTTCCTGCCTTTCACTGCAAACGGAGACATATCGAACGTGGCGACTTTTCTTTATATCCGCAGCTTTTTCTTCGCGGCGCTGACGGCAGCCTTGGCTGGCCTCAGTGCAGCCCATGCGGCCGATGATTTCGACCTCAGCCCGCAGCAGCCGGGCAGGCTTCATGCAGCAAGAAACGATGCGGCGATCGCCGCGATTCCCAAGGATTTCAACTTCGTGACGCCAGGTAAGTTTACCATCGCTGTCAGTCCCGGCGGCCCGCCGCTTGCCACTTACGCCACCGATGCCAAGACCGTGGTCGGCGCGGATCCCGATTACGCCTATGCCATCGCCGACAACCTCGGCCTGACGCTGGAGATCGTCCCGGTCGCCTGGATCGACTGGCCGCTCGGCTTAACCTCAGGCAAATATGATGCCGTAATCTCCAATGTCGGGGTGACCGAGCAGCGCAAGGAGAAGTTCGATTTCTCCACCTACCGTCGGGGCCTGCACGGTTTCTTCGTGAAATCTGACAATCCCATCACCTCGATCAAGGAGCCGAAGGATGCGGCGGGCCTGAGGATCATCGTCGGCGCCGGCACCAACCAGGAGCGCATCCTGATCAAGTGGAGCGAAGAGGACGTCGCCGCGGGCCTGAAGCCGATCGAACTGCAATATTATGACGACGAGGCGGCGAGCCTTCTTGCGCTGCGTTCCGGTCGCGCCGATGTCATCGTTCAGCCGCACGCACAGCTCGTTTTCATCGCGGCGCGCGACAAGAACATCAAGCGCGTGGGCACGCTGAGCGCCGGCTGGCCGGATCGATCGGACGTCGCGATCGCCACCCGTAAGGGTAGCGGACTCGCCGATGCGCTGACCATCGCCACCAATGGCCTCATCAAGGACGGCACCTATGCGAGAATACTCGACCATTGGCATCTTTCCGAAGAAGCCTTGCCCGCATCCGAGACCAATCCACCCGGCCTGCCGAAATATTGATCAGCGGAAGACATGAGATGAGCGGCGGCGATATATCGATCAGCCATATCGGCTTCCTCACCCCTGGCAACTATTCCGAAGATGATCCTTTGTCGGGACTGGAGCAGACGCTCCAGCAGTTGCAATATGGCGAAGAGCTGGGTTTCGACAGCGCCTGGGTCCGCCAGCGGCACCTGGAGCCGGGGATCTCGTCCGCCAGCGGCTTTCTGGCGGCGGCCACCCAGCGCACCAGCCGGATCGAGCTCGGAACGGCGGTCATTCCGATCGGCTATGAAAGCCCGTATCGGTTGGCCGAGGACCTTGCCACGGTCGATGTTCTCTCACGCGGACGGCTGAATATTGGCGTCAGCGCCGGCCGGCCGCCGCATGCCGAGCTGATCGGTCCACTCGCCTTCGACGGTGACTCGACGAGCTACGATTTCTCGCATGACCGCGTGCTGCGCTTTGCCGACAATCTGCGCGGCGCCTATCTCGGCGACGACGAGACCTTCATCAAGACGCCCTTCGGCCCACGGCGGCCGCGCCTGCAGCCCTATGCCAACGGGCTGATCGACCGGGTCTGGTATGGCGGCGGGTCGCAGCGCTCGGCCGGCTGGGCCGGCCGCAACGGCTTCAACCTGTTGACGGGCAATGTGATAACCGGGGAGGGGACCGACGATTTCTTCGTCGCCCAATCCAGGCTGATTGAAACCTATCGCGACTCGGGCACGCAGCGCCGCGTCGCGCTCGGCCGCGTCATCGTGCCGTTCGACAGCGCCGATGCGCCAACGCGCCGGCGCTACCGCGATTATGCCGACGGCCGCCATCAGCGGACGCTTTCGCCGCAGGGCGAACGACGTACCTTGTTCGCCCGCGATATCGTCGGCAGATCGGAGGAAATATTGGAGCGGCTTTTCGCCGATCCGATCCTGCCCGAGGTCAGCGAGTTGCGGCTGGAGCTCCCTTACGAGTTCGAGCACGAGGAATATCGCCAAATCCTCCACGACTTCGCCTCCAGAATCGCCCCGGAGCTCGGATGGAAAGCGCAGCCGGGAATTCGGGCCGCTTCCTGATTGGCCGTCGGCAGACGACGGCACGCATTCCCCATCAATCCATCATCTTAGCAGGGAGCATTCGTCAGTGACCAAATCGGTGGAATATTTCTTTTCGATCGGCTCGCCCTGGTCGCACATCGGCTTCGATGCCTTTACCGAACTGGCGGCGAAGAATGACGTCGTCGTCACGCCCTATCTAACGACGGTGGTCGAGGAGAATGGCGGCATCTTCTCGCGCAACCGCCCGGAGATCCGCCGCGCCTACTGGACGCGGGACCTCAAACGCTGGGCGCGCGTGCGTGGCAAGGAATTGCGGCTGGAGCATCGGCCGGAGCTCAGCGATCCGACCCCGGCATCCCTCTTCGTGATCGCTGCCTATCTCGACGGGCAGGATTGGATTGGCGTCGCCCGCGCCTTGCAGCATGCTTTCTGGGGCGAGGCGCGGGATATCGGCAAGGCTGATATACGCGAGGCGATCGTGACAGCAGCAGGTTTCGATGGCGCAGCGCTTCTCCGGCGGCAAGCCGACGATGACGTCCAGAACAAGTGGTCGGCAGACCGCGTGCATGCGCGCGACAGCGGCGTCTTCGGTTTTCCCAGCTATGTCTACGACGGCGAGCTTTATTGGGGCCAGGACAATCTGCCTTTCCTGGAACGTCATCTCCGCGGCGACCGACCGTAAGCTTCAAGACGAATGTTTTTTCAATCGAGCGCCGAAGGAGAGATGCACATTCCTTTAATCCAGTAATTTTATAGACAATATTCGAGGCAACCAGAGAGAGGAAAAACCATGTCAGGTTTCAAACTCGTCGGCATTGCCGGCAGCTTCAACCGCCCATCGAAGACATTGGCGCTCGTCCGGCATGTCGCCGAACGCGCCAGCCTCAGATACGGCTTTTCGAGCAAAACCTATGATCTGCACGATGTCGGTCCGTCGCTGGGCGGCGCGCTGTGGCGCAAGGACCTCGACGAGCAGGCCAAGCGTGTCGTCGACGAGATCGTAAGGGCCGATGTGCTGATTATTGGTTCGCCGACTTACAAGGGATCATACCCCGGCCTTTTCAAGCACCTCATCGATCTGATCGATCCGCAGGAGCTTCGCGCGAAGCCGATCATCATTACAGCGACCGGCGGCGGCGACCGGCATGCCTTGATGGTCGAACATCAGCTTCGGCCGCTGTTCGGTTTCTTCATGGCCCATACGCTGCCGACGGCCGTCTATGCGTCCGACCGTGATTTTGCGGATTACGCGGTTTCATCCGATGCGCTTTCGAACCGCATCGGCGAAGTGGTCGGCGAATTGTCGGCCTTCTTTCCAGAGGCAAGACCGGCAGTAGCGGCGGCCGAATAAGGCGCGTCACGAAATTCGTTCTCAGGAGGCAGCGATGAATGATGCAGGCCCGCAGGGATCAAGCGAACAGATCTGGAGCGTCTTTGAATTTGCTCGTCGATATCGGCTGGCCAAGCGCGAGGAGAACCGCCTGCTTATGCTGTACGGGCCGACTGCATCGCTGCGCGATCTTCTCGCCAATGCGCAACGTCATTCGTTGATTCCCCAACCGACCAGTTCCTGACAGGAGGTTCGCATGAAGCTCGATTTCCGTTTCTGGCTGAAGGTTGCGATCGCCCGCTTCCGGCGCCAGCTGCGAAAGCCTGCAAACGCAGCGGTCACCCGCGACGAGGAGCAGGACCGGTCGGCGCGCGAATACGAACTTCACTATTGGGGCGCGATGCCGGGACTTTGGTATTGAGGAGGGCGGCGGGATGGCGATTGCTGTTGAGACCGGCGACCGTCGGCACGACACCAGAAGAGCAACGGGAAGCCTTATGTCGCAGTTCAGGCATGCGGCCGGGATCTGCACGGTCGCCGGTTCCTTCACCTTCCTCTTCGCCTTGGTGATCGGACTGATCAGATGAGCAAAGTCCTCATTCTCCCCGGATTGTTCGGCTCGGGAGAAGGGCATTGGCAACAGCACTGGCTACAGGATCAGCCGGGTAGCCGTTTTGTCGCTCAGGACGATTGGGATAATCCCAGCCTCGACAGCTGGTTGCCGCGACTGGAAGAAGCGCTTGAAGAGGCTGGCGAAGCCTATCTGGTCGCCCATAGTCTCGGATGCCTGCTCGCCGCTCGGCTGGCCGGGCGAAGCGCTGCCCGGCGCGTGAAGGGAGCATTGCTCGTTGCTCCCTGCGATCTGCCGGCCACGGAAATACTCCATCCCGGGCATATCGCGTTCGGCGGCATGCCGACGGCGCCTCTGCCATTTCCGAGCATCGTCATCGGCAGCATGAACGACGCCTACATGACGGTCGATCGGCTGACCTTGTTTGGCCGACTGTGGAAGGCGGAGACCAGGAATATCGGCCTTGCCGGCCACATCAACATCGCAAGTGGTTTTGGCCGCTGGCGAACCGGCTACCGGCTGCTGGATGCATTGAAGATGCGCACCGGCGATCGAAGGCGCAGCGTTTTCGCACGACCGGCTTTTGCCATGTGAATGGAAGCGGAATGTCCGATATCATCGACGATCTCCTGCGCCTCAGCGAAGATCCGAATGCCGACCCAGGAGCCGGCGCCGGCAAACCATGGAGCGCCTGGTGCAGACGTTGCTTGCCATGGCCGACGCCGAAATCGGGCCTGACGAGGCGCAACATCGCCATTCGATCATGCATTTGACGACGATCATCCGCGACATGACGGGCAGGATCGCCGAGGCCGATGATACGACATTTGCGGCGATCGTCAGGGAGGCCGCGATGCTGATCCGCAGCCTGCAGCGGCGCCAAGCCGATGCGGCCAGATTCACGGTGCATTGAAACGTGACCGATATCGCCGAGCATAGGCAGGTGATAATCCGGCGAAGCGAGGTTCGGATGCTCAGTGCAACTAGTATGGCTCTCACGGGCGAGCTCGTGTCGCTCAGCCTTCGCCCCGAGCTCGATCCCGGCCCCGAGCCGCACCGGACACCGCTGACCGAGTTGGAGGTGGAGATGTTCGCCAGGCGGCTGCTCCAGGAATCCGTCGGCGCGCCGCTCTGGGTCTTCGCCTATGGATCATTGATATGGAAGCCGGACTTCGATGCCGTCGAGTGGCAGCGCGGCGCAGCCAGGGGTTGGCATCGGTCCTTCTGTCTGAAGATGACACGTTGGCGGGGAAGCCGGGCGCAGCCTGGCCTCATGATGGCGCTTGATCGCGGCGGACGCTGCAATGGCATCCTCTTCAGGCTTGCCGATGACGATCGCCTCGGCCAGATTCGACGCTTGATCCGCCGTGAGGTCGGCACGATCGAAGATGCGGCGACAGTTCGCTGGATTCCTGTCGAGACCGCACATGGCTTCGTGCGCGCGCTGGTCTTTTGGGCCGGCCCGAAAGGCGAGCGCGTTTCCCGCAGATTGCCGTTGGAGACGGTGGCGCGCGTGCTTGCCAGGGCCTGCGGACATGTGGGCTCCTGCGCCGAATATCTCTATCTGACGGTGAAGCATCTGGAAGAACGCGGCATTCGCGATCGCAATTTATGGCGCCTCCAGGAGCTCGTCGCAGCCGAACTCCTGTCGATCCATGGCCTGAACGAGGTTGCGCCAAGCCGTTAAGCGCCGTGCGTCCTTTCAGACCCACGGCGCTTTGACGTTTTGAATTGCTTGCATTCCCTCAGAGCTTGCCTTTCCAGGGCACGAGGCAGGTCTCCAGGAAACGGATGGCGGCCGAGAAGGTGAAGGCGCAGGCCGCGATGATGGCGATGCCGACAAAGACAACGTCGGTTGCCAGGAATTGCGACGCCGACATGATCATGAAACCAATCCCGCGCGTCGAGGCGATCAATTCGGCCGCGACCAGCGTGCTCCAGCCGACGCCGAGCGCAATGCGGATGCCGGTAAGGATTTCGGGCAGGGCCGACGGCAGGACGATGTCGATGAAGAGCTGCAGCCGGTTGGCACCCAGCGAACGGGCGGCATTGACGCGCTCGATCGGCAGCGAACGAACGCCGGCCTGGGCTGAAAGGCAGATCGGCGCAAACATCGCCAGCACCAGCAGCGTGATCTTCGACGTCTCGCCAATGCCGAGCCAGATGATCATCAGCGGCAGGTAAGAAAGCGGCGGAAGCGGCCAGTAGAACTCGATCGGCGCATCGAGCACACCTTTGGCCCAGCGGTTCAGGCCCATCAGCAGTCCGAGCGGAATGCCGGCGGTGATGGCGATGAGAGCCGCGACGACGATGCGGAACAGACTTGCAGCGACGTGTTCAGAAAGCGATGCACCGGCGTAACCATCGCGATAGATGACGCCGATCTGCGTCAGCACCTCATCGGGACGCGGCAGGAAAAGGTGCGGGACGATGCCAAGGGCGGCGACGAGCCACCACAGCAGCAGGATTGCCAGGGCGGTGGCAACACTGATGGCCACCGTTGATCTCTCGCCGGCGCCGAAGCCGGCCATTTTCACCAGCTTGACCTGACGATCCTGGACATGGGCCGCAGCCGGCGAGGCCTGTATTACATCGCTCATGCGGCGCTCCTCAAATCTTCGCTGCTGTGGAGAATGGCGCGGATCTCCTCGCGCAGCTCGGCAAATTGCGGCGACGCCTTGATCGATCGTGCATCGCCCGTCTCCGCGAAGCGTCTGATGAAATCGAGATCGAAGCGGGCCACGACGCGCCCTGGCCGAGGCGACATAACCAGGACTTGTGTGCCGAGAAACAGCGCCTCTTCGATCGAATGGGTGATGAAGAAAACCTTCTTCGCCGTCTTGTCCCAGACCGAAACCAGCAGTTCCTGCATCTGCTCGCGGGTCAGACTGTCGAGCGCGCCGAAAGGCTCGTCCATCAGCAGGATATCGGGATTGGTCGCAAGCGCCCGGGCGATGCCGACCCGCTGGCGCATACCGCCCGACAGCTCGTAGGGAAAGGCATTGGCGAATTCGTCGAGACCGACCAGCCGCAGCAGTTCGAGCGCGCGCGTTTGCCGCTCCTTGCGGTTGACGCCGGCAAATTTCAAACCAAGGGCGACATTGTCGGCCACCGATTTCCAGGGCAGCAGCGCATCTTTCTGAAAGACGACGCCGCGATCGGCGCCCGGCCGTTCGACGGCGCGGCCGTCGAGCGTGATCCGGCCATCCGACAACGGAAGGAAACCGGCGATCGCGTTGAGAAGGGTTGATTTGCCGCATCCCGAGGCGCCGAGCGCGACGACGAAACCCCGTTCGGGGATATCGAAGGAAACGCGATCGAGCGCGTGGACGGTCCGCCCGTCCCGGGCTGCGAAGAAAACGCTGGCGTGATCGACTTTAAGCATGGTGCCACTCGCAAGTTTGATGCCGGCGCGACGATGGTCGCGCCGGCATCGGAGAGGATCAGTTGCTGACGCTGGTAAGCGCGTCGGCGGTGACGAAGGCGCCGTAATTCGCCAGCACGTCGGACACCTTGCCCTGTTCCTTCAGGAACGATGCCGTGTCCTTCAGGATCTTGCCGGCGCCCGCCTTTTCGCCGCCACCGAGCCAGGCGTCCGATGCCTGGACCTCAGGAGTGAGCAGCGTCAGGTTCTTCAGAGCCGAGGCCTGCTGCTCGGCCGTTCCGCCGAGAAGCTTGGCGAGCGCCTTGGCGTTGTCGCTGTCGGGACCCCAGGCGGCCTTGTCCGAGGCGAAGGACGCATAGTATTTGGTGACGACTGAGGCAAAACCCTTCAGGAATTCCGGATTGTCGCCGGCAAATTTCGAGGTGGCAACCCAGGCCGAGAATGTCGGCGCGCCCTTGTCCGCCACATCCTTGGAGGTCACCAGAACCTTGCCGTTCTTCTTGAGTTCGGTCAGCGCCGGATCCCAGACGAAACCGCCGTCAATATCGCCGCGGTTATAGCTCGCCACGATCTCAGGCTGGGGGATTGCGAAGACCTGGACGTCCTTCTCGGTCAGGCCAAGCGATTTGATCAGCGCCAAAAGCTGATAGTGGTCCGTGGAGACGGGCGCGGCGGCAAGCTTCTTGCCCTTCAGATCGTTGAGGCTTTCGATGCCCGAGCCGTTGCGGACGACGAGAGCCTCGTCGATGCCCGAGATGGAGGCGAGGTAGAAGGCCTTGACCTCGAGCCCGCGCGATACCGCAGCCGCAAACGGGCTGGAGCCGACATAGCCGACCTGAACGTCGCCCGAGGCGATGGCCGCGAATATCTCGGCGCCGGAATTGAACCTGCGGAAGTCGATGTCATACCCGGTCTTCTTGGCGAATTCGCCGTTGGCGATTGCCACGGAAGACGGCAGGGCGTCGGTTTGATAGCCGACTACGACCTTCTTGTCCGCCGCCTCAGCGGCGATCGCCGTTGCGAGAGTGCCGACGCCGACGGCGATTGCGGCAAGCAAATTTCTGAAATTCATCTTGAGCCCCTTTGTTCGAGGGCCACCCGGCCCATTGATCTCACCTGCAAAAGGGTAATGGTTGATATGGGGCTGGCGGGAGGAATAACAAACTATATTTATAGACTATGAAGATAATTGTTTTCGTGATTCTGCCGGTTGAGCCATCCGCGTGGCGGTGAGTGACAAGAAGCGGCTTTACCGAGGTTCAGGGAGAATGCCTTGACATACGATGTTATCGTCGTCGGTTCCGGTTTTTCAGCGATCGCTGTGACCTGTAATCTCGTCGAACTGCTTCCCGCGTCGGCCAAGATAGCGGTCGTCGGCGACGATGCCGGTTTCGGACGCGGGACGGCATATAGGACGGAGCTCTATCTCCATCGCCTCAACGTGCCGGCCGGCCGCATGAGCCTGCTGCCCCATCACCCTGACGATTTCGTCGACTGGCTGAAGGCCCATGGACGTCCTATGCAGGCCGGCGATTTCGCCTCGCGCAGCGATTACGGCCTTTATGTCAGGGATACGCTTGCGCGGCTGCTTCGAAAGCGGGATGGCCGTTGCCGGGTCGATTTCATCAAGGCCAAAGCAGCCGGGTGCGTGGAGCGTTACACCAGCACGCTCGCCTTTCACCTCGGCAATGGCGACGAGGTCGCCGGGAAGAATGTGGTGCTTTGCCTCGGCGTCGGAAACGCCGACCTTCCGGTCGAACCGACTGGCGTTCCGTCTTCGCTGCGATCGCGGATCGTTGAGAACCCGTGGCGGCTCTCCTGGCTGAGGCGCGTCGCGCCCTCCGATGCGGTCTGTATTCTCGGCTCCGGCCTGACGATGATCGATCAGGTTCTGGCACTTCGCGCCCATGGCCACAGAGGCAGGATCGACGTGCTTTCGCGACGCGGCCTGGCGCCGCTCGGCCATGCGAGGACGCCGCCCGCGCCGCTGCCGATCGACGTTCACACGCTTCCGGCTACGATCAGCGGCCTGTTGAAGATCTTGCGGGAAAAGAGCAGGTCGGTCGCCGACTGGCGGAGCGTGATGGACGGCCTGAGGCCGGCCACGCAGGCTCTCTGGCAGCGGCTTTCGTACGACGAGCGAGCACGGTTCCTGCGGCATGCGCTTCCCTGGTGGAACATCCACCGTCACCGGGTCGCGCCTGACGTGTTCGCAGGGTTCGAGAAACTGGTCTTAGACGGAACCGTTCGCTTCCATGCGGGCTTCCTGAAATCGCTCGAGGCCGAAGATGACAGGCTGGTCGCCGGATACAGGGTCAGAGCCAAGCGCGAGATCGCCGAGATCAGGGCGGACTGGCTGGTCAACTGCACGGGTATGGAGCGCGCCGGCATCAGCCATTCGCCGCTTCTGAAGGAAATGAGCCGGTTTCAGCTTATTGTTCCCGATCCGCTTGGCCTCGGCATCCAGGTGGATGCAGCTTCCGAAGTGACGGCTCCGTCCCGGATCTCGCCGGCGCGGCTGTTTGCCGTCGGCGCCTTGACGGCGGGACAATTCTGGGAGATCACCGCCGTCCCCGACATCCGGGTGCAGGCGAAGGCCGTGGCCGAAGAGATCGTCCGGCCGCGGCCCAATTCTGACGCGTAGGCTGACAAACTTGGATCGGCACGGTGCTGTTGAATTGCCGGTCGCCGACAGCTACAGTATTTGGTAGGCCATAATACGATTCCCGAGTTCGGCTGACGCTAGCAAAGCTTTAGCCTGCGAAGTCAATCCAACACTGAGGTACAGCATGAGCGGTGCTCTGAAGGACGCAGCAATCAGGGTCGAGCGTCCTGCGAAGACCTTGCGGGAACTGGCGCTCGACAAGGTCCGCGAGGCCATCGTCAACGGATACTTCCGGCCCGGAGACCGGCTTGTCGAGCGCGACCTCTGCGCCCAGCTCGGCGTCAGCCGGACGGTGGTGCGCGAGGTTCTGAGGCATCTGGAATCGGAAGGGCTAGTCGCCAATCTGCCGAACAAGGGACCGATCGTCGCCCAGCTGGATATCGAGGAAGCCAAACAGATCTATGAAATCCGCGGTGCGCTCGAAGGCATGGCGGCGCGGCTCTGCGCTGAACGCGGCAGCCCCGAGATCGTCGCCGCGCTCGAGGAATCCCTGAGCGCAATCCGCAACAGCTATCGCGATCAGGATATGGCGGGTGTGCTCGCCAATACTTCTTCCTTCTATCAAACACTGTTCACCATGGTCGACCGGCATGTCGCCTGGGGCGTCGTCAACCTGCTCACCGTTCGCATCAACCATCTGCGCTCGATGACAATCAAGACGGAGCGGCGCGGCATCGAGGGGCCGGCACAGATGTCGAAGATCGTCGACGCTATCCGCCGCGGCGACGGCGAGGGGGCCCAGCGGGCGGCGATGGATCATGTCGCCGCCGCCAGCGCAATTGCCGAAGCGGTGCTGTCCGCCCAGAAGCCTGCGGAATAATTCCTTAAAACTCGTCGTATCGCATTAAACGATCACTGCAGGCCGCCGACAAGGCGCTGTCGCATCGACAATTGTCGATGCCACTGCGCATAGGCAATTACATTCCCGGAACTCTACACTCCGAGCTTGACACCCGTCTTTGCTCGATGTGATGGTATGCCATAATGAATAACATATAAGGCGGTATCCCCAATCTGCGTCCTCACAGAAACCAACTTGACACCTGCATATTATGGTATACCATAATACCTAATAGAGAGATGAGGTGCTCCATGGCCATTCAAATTCGCAAGACGGGACTGCAGATCGAAACGACGCTGATCGAGGGCGGCAAGGCCGCGGCGGTGCCGCTAAAACTGTTTTCCGCTTTCGCGGTCGTGAAGAACCCCTGGGCGGGCCGCGGCTTTGTTGAAGACCTCAAGCCGGAAATCCATGCGGGCGCTCCGCTTCTCGGTGAGTTGCTGACCAAGATGATCATCGATGCGGTCGGTTCCGGCGATGCGGTCGAAGCCTATGGCAAGGCCGCCGTCGTGGGCCTGGATGGTGAGATCGAACATGCCTCCGCGCTCATCCACACGCTGCGTTTCGGCAATTTTTACCGCCATGCCGTCGGCGCCAAGTCCTATCTCGCCTTCTGCAACACCCGCGGTCCTGCCAATGCGCCGATCATGATCCCGCTGATGGATAAGGACGACGAAGGCCGCCGGTCGCACTATCTCACCATCCAGACCTCGATCCCCGACGCGCCTGCCGCTGACGAGATCGTCGTCGCCCTTGGCGCTTCAGTGGGCGGGCGTCCGCATCACCGCATTGGCGACCGCTATCAGGATCTGAAAGATCTTGGGCAGGACGTGGCCAACCCTGCGGGCGTTTGAAGGGGTGGGCGCTGAGATGCTGACAGCCGGATCGATCTCGGGCGCCGCTGCAGCGAAGGGCGCCGGTGACTTGCCGCGAAAGAAGACGCCAGGCGGAACGGCCTATCACGAGGCCGGCAGCGGCGAGCCGCTGGTTCTCATCCATGGCGTCGGCATGCGACTCGAGGCCTGGGCGCCGCAGATCGCGTTCCTGTCGGCCGGCCATCGCGTCATTGCCGTCGACATGCCGGGGCATGGCGAGAGCGCAAAGCTGCCTGCGGGCAGCCGCCTCGAGGAGTTTGTCGCCTGGTTCGGGCGCTTTCTCGACGAAATGGCGATCGACAGGTTGAATGTTGCCGGCCACTCGATGGGTGCGCTGGTATCCGGAGGAGCGGCTGCGACGCTCGGCGAACGGATCAGCCGTGTCGCGTACCTCAACGGTGTCTACAGGCGCGATCCGCAAGCAAAGGCTGCTGTGCTCGCGCGGGCTGCGGCCATTCCGCTGACGGGCGTCGACAAGGAAGGGCCGCTGGCGCGCTGGTTCGGCGATGATGCAGACAGCGTCGTTGCGCGGGAACTGACGCGAGAATGGCTCAGTCGCGTCGATCCGGACGGCTATGCGGTTGCTTATGCCGCTTTTGCCGGCGGAGACGAGACCTATGCCGATCGCTGGAAAGACGTGGCTGGTCCGGCCCTGTTCCTGACGGGGTCCGACGATCCCAACTCGACACCTTTGATGGCAGAGCAGATGGCGGCGCTCGCGCCGAAGGGCTGGGTCCGCATCGTCGAAGGCCATCGTCACATGGTGAACCTGACCGCGCCTGATATCGTCAATTCGCTGCTCGCCGAGTGGCTGTCGTTCGGGGAGGATGAACGATGACAATCCAGACTGTCGATCCAAGAGCATTGCGCGATGCATTCGGAGCTTTTCCGACCGGCGTGACTGTCGTCACCGCCTGCGACGGGGAGGGGCATCCGATCGGCTTCACCGCGAACTCCTTCACATCCGTCTCGCTCAACCCGCCATTGCTGCTCGTCTGCCTTGCCAAGACCTCGCGTAATTTCGCCATCATGACCGGAGCGCCGCATTTTGCCATCAATGTGCTCTCGGAAACGCAGAAGGATGTGTCGAACACTTTTGCGCGGCCGGTCGAAGACCGCTTTGCGGTGGTTGAATGGGCCAAGGGTTCTGCCGGCTGCCCGATCTTCTCGAATGTCGCCGCCTGGTTCGAATGTGCCATGGAAGAGGTCATCGAGGCCGGCGACCATGTCATTCTGATTGGGCGCATCGAGTCCTTCGACAATAGCGGGCGCAACGGTCTCGGCTATGCCCGTGGTGGTTATTTCACGCCGACGCTCGCAAGCAAGGCGGTTTCGGCGGCGGCCGAAGGTAATATCGAACTTGCGGCCGTCGTCGAACGACGCGGCGAGGTTCTGCTGCTGGGCGAGGATGTGCTCTCACTGCCAAGCATCGACGCCCATGACGGCAATCCGACCGAGGCGCTGGAACAATATCTGGAGACGCTCACCGGGCTGAAGATCAGCATCGGCTTCCTCTATTCGGTCTATGAGGGCAAGAGCGATGGCAAGCAGCACATCGTCTATCACGCCGTTGCCGGCGACGGCGAGCCAGCCGGCGGCAGGTTCGTAAAGCCCGACGCCTTGGCTGCGGCAAAATTCAAGACCAGTTCGACCGCCGATATCGTCAATCGCTTTGCGATGGAAAGCTCGATCGGCAATTTCGGTGTCTATTTCGGTGACGAGACCGGCGGCACCATTCATCCCATTCCAGCCAAGGGCGCAAAAGCATGAAGTTCTCCCTCTTCGTCCATATGGAACGCCTCGACGCCAGCCAGAGCCATAAAAGCCTCTACGACGAATTTGTTGCGCTCTGCGAGATCGCCGACAAGGGCGGCATGCATGCGATCTGGACGGGCGAGCATCATGGCATGGATTTCACCATCGCGCCCAACCCGTTCGTCACCATTGCCGATCTCGCGCGCCGCACTTCGCGAGCAAGGCTCGGGACGGGGACGGTGATCGCTCCCTTCTGGCATCCGATCAAGCTCGCCGGCGAAGCGGCCATGACCGACATTATCTGCGACGGAAGGCTCGATATCGGCATTGCCCGCGGCGCCTATTCCTTCGAATACGAGCGCCTGCTGCCGGGTCTCGATGCCTGGGGTGCCGGCCAGCGCATGCGCGAGCTCATCCCGGCGGTCAAGGGCATATGGGCTGGCGACTACGCCCATGACGGCGAGTTTTTCAAATTTCCCGCGACAACCTCGGCGCCGAAGCCGCTGCAGCAGCCGAACCCGCCGATCTGGGTTGCCGCGCGCGACCCGAACTCGCACGAATTTGCCGTCGCCAACGGCTGCAACGTTCAGGTCACGCCGCTCTGGCAGGGCGATGACGAGGTCCAGTCGCTGATGGACCGCTTCAACGATGCCTGCGCCAAGAACCCCGATGTTGAACGGCCGAAGATCATGCTGCTGCGCCACACCTATGTCGGCTCCTCCGAAGACGACGTCGCCCAGGCGGCCCATGAACTCAGCGTCTACTACAACTACTTCTTCGCCTGGTTCAAGAATGAGAAGCCGGTGACCCAGGGCCTGATCGAACGGATTCCGGACGAGCAGATCCGAGCCAACGCCATGCTGTCGGATCAGGTCATGCGCACCAACAATGTCGTGGGAGACGCCGAGACCGTCATCGACCGGCTCAAAGCCTATGAAGCCCTCGGCTATGACGAATATTCCTTCTGGATCGACACCGGCATGAGTTTCGAGCGCAAGAAGGCGTCGCTCGAACGCTTCATCGCCGAGGTCATGCCGGCATTTCAGGAGTAGGACCATGCGGCGTTTCCAGCATTACATCGATGGCGAATTCTCGGATGGCGAAGCTTCCTACCCGAGCATCGATCCGGCGACCGGCGCAGCCTGGGCGGAGATGCCGGAAGCGCGCGAAGGTGATGTCGACCGGGCCGTGAATGCTGCCGAGAAGGCGCTCTACGAGGGTCCCTGGGCGAAGATGACGGCCACGCAGCGAGGCAAGCTGCTCTATAAGCTCGCCGATCTCGTTGCCGCCAACGCGCAGGTGCTCGCCGAGCTCGAGACCCGCGACACCGGCAAGATTATCCGCGAGACATCGGCGCAGATCGCCTATGTCGCGGAATATTACCGCTATTATGCCGGCATATCAGATAAGATCGAAGGCTCCTACCTGCCAATCGACAAGCCTGACATGGATGTCTGGCTTCGCCGCGAGCCGATCGGCGTCGTCGCCATGGTCGTGCCATGGAACAGCCAGCTCTTTCTGTCAGCGGTCAAGATCGGCCCGGCGCTCGCCGCCGGCTGCACGATGGTGGTGAAGGCCTCGGAAGATGGGCCGGCGCCGCTTCTCGAATTTGCGCGTCTCGTGCATGAGGCAGGCTTTCCCGCCGGCGTCGTCAACATCATCACCGGGTTCGGCCCCTCCTGCGGGGCGGCCCTCGGCCGTCACCCGAAGGTCGCCCATGTCGCCTTCACCGGCGGCCCGGAAACCGCCCGGCACGTCGTGCGCAACTCGGCCGAAAACCTCGCTTCCACCTCGCTTGAACTCGGCGGCAAGTCGCCCTTCATCGTCTTTGCCGACGCCGATCTCGAAAGCGCCGCCAACGCCCAGGTCGCCGGCATCTTCGCCGCGACGGGACAGAGCTGCGTCGCCGGCTCGCGGCTGATCGTCGAGCGCAGCGTCAAGGACAGGTTCGTCGCGCTGCTGCGGCAGAAGGCGGCAGCAATCCGGATCGGCGCGCCGCTCGACATGGCGACCGAAGTCGGCCCGCTTGCCACCAAGCGCCAGCAGGACAATATCGGCGTTCTTATCGAGAGATCGATCGAAAGCGGCGCCCGCCTCGTCACCGGGGGACGCAAGATCGACGGCGAAGGCTATTATTTCCCGCCGACGATCCTCGATTGCGACGATGTCGCTTCGCCCTCGCTGATCGAGGAATTCTTCGGGCCGGTCCTCTCCGTCGTCTCCTTCGAGACCGAGGCCGAGGCGCTGAAGCTGGCCAACGATACCCGCTACGGCCTGGCTTCCGGCATTTTCACGCAGAACCTCACCCGTGCGCACCGGCTGATGAAGGCCATCCGCGCCGGGATCGTCTGGGTCAACACCTACCGCGCCGTATCGCCGATCGCGCCCTTCGGCGGCTTCGGCCTGTCGGGCCACGGCAGGGAAGGCGGCATGGCCGCGGCGCTCGATTATACCCGTACCAAGACGATCTGGCTGAGGACCTCCGACGATCCGATCCCCGATCCCTTCGTGATGAGGTGACGCGATGTTTTACGAAGTCCGCACCTATCGGCTGAAGAACGGCACGATCCCGCAATATCTCAAGGTCGTCGAGGAAGAAGGGATCGAAATCCAGAAGAGCCATCTCGGCACGCTGGTCGGCTACTTCTTCTCCGAGATCGGCACGATCAACGAGATCATCCACATCTGGGCCTTTACGAGCCTGGACGACCGCGACGCGAGACGCCAGCGGCTTCTGGCCGATCCGCGATGGCAGGCCTTCCTGCCCAAGATCCGCGACCTGATCGAGGTGGCGGAAAACAAGATTATGAAGCCGGCAAGCTTCTCTCCCCGGAGCGAGGCGCGCTGACGGCATAAGCCATAACCCGTAGGACAAACCAAAACAGGGATAAGGGAACATGAAAACGACATTTGCTTTCGCGGCGGTTGCCGCATTTATGGCGGTCTCCGCGCCGGCGCACGCTGACAGCATGGTCTTCTCGAGCTGGGGCGGAACGACCCAGGATGCGCAGAAGGCGGCGTGGGCGAGCCCCTTCACCGAAAAGACCGGCATCACCGTCGTGCAGGACGGCCCGACCGACTACGGCAAGCTCAAGGCCATGGTCGAGGCCGGCGAAGTCAACTGGGATGTCGTCGACGTCGAAGGCGACTATGCCGCCCAGGCCGGCAAGAACGGCCAGCTCGAGAAGCTCGACTTTTCCGTCATCGACAAGTCGAAGCTCGATCCGCGATTCGTCACCGATTATTCGGTCGGCAGCTTCTATTATTCCTTCGTCATCGGCTGCAATGCCGATGCCGTCAAAGCCTGCCCGAAGACGTGGGCCGACCTGTTCGACACCGCGAAATTCCCCGGCAAGCGCACCTTCTACAAGTGGTCGGCTCCCGGCGTGATCGAAGCGGCGCTGCTTGCCGACGGTGTGCCTGCCGACAAGCTTTATCCGCTCGATCTCGACCGCGCCTTCAAGAAGCTCGATACGATCAAATCCGATATTATCTGGTGGTCGGGCGGCGCCCAGTCGCAGCAGTTGCTGGCCTCCGCCGAAGCGCCTTTCGGCAGCGTCTGGAACGGCCGTATGACGGCGCTTGCGGCGACCGGCATCAAGGTGGAAACCTCCTGGGAGCAGAACATCACCGCCGCCGATGCGCTCGTCGTGCCGAAGGGCGCGCCGAATGCCGAGGCTGCCATGAAGTTCATCGCGCTGGCAACCTCGGCCGAACCGCAGGCTGCCCTTGCAAAGGCTACGGGATATGCGCCCATCAATATTGACTCGGCCAAGCTGATGGACCCGGAGACGGCCAAGACCCTGCCGGACCAGCAGACGGCAAGCCAGGTGAATGCCGATATGAATTATTGGGCAGAGAACCGCGATGCCATCGGCGAGAAGTGGTACGCCTGGCAGGCGAAATAAGTTGAAACTCGAGATGAACAGGCACGGCGAAGATCGCCGTGCCCCACGGCGCCGGTGCCAATCGGTTGCATTCGGCGCGTGCCCCGCGGAAATTGACGGGTGGGAAGGACTGTCATGTCGACGTATAGCGACGCCTCCGGCGCAATCATGCCTCTGCCAAAGATACGCAGGGCAACAGGTTTTGGCGGGGTCGTTCCGGCTCTTGCCTTTGTGGGCATCTTCTTTGTCGCGCCGGTGGCGATACTGCTGCTGCGCAGCGTCCTGGAGCCCGTTCCGGGCCTTGGAAATTATGCCCAGCTGATCGGCTCTGCCACCTATCTCAAGATTTTCGCCAATACTTTCATCGTCTCAGGCTTCGTCACCGCGATTTCGCTGGCGATCGGATTTCCCGTCGCCTGGGCGCTGGCGATCATGCCCGGTCGGCTGAGCTCGGTGATCTTTGCGATTCTGCTGCTGTCGATGTGGACCAACCTGCTGGCCCGCACCTATGCCTGGATGGTGCTGCTGCAACGGACCGGACTCATCAACAAGATGCTGATGGGAATGGGTCTGATCGATCAGCCGCTGGCGCTCGTCAACAATCTGACCGGTGTCACGATCGGCATGACCTACATCATGCTGCCCTTCATCATCCTGCCGCTCTACGGCGTGATCAAGAAGATCGATCCGTCGACGTTGCAGGCGGCCGCCCTTTGCGGCGCCAACCGCTGGCAGTGCCTGACGCGTGTTCTGCTGCCGCTGGCCATGCCCGGCATGGCGGCCGGCGCCCTGATGGTCTTCGTGATGTCGCTCGGCTATTTCGTCACGCCCTCGCTTCTTGGCGGCACCGCCAACATGATGCTGGCAGAACTGATCGCGCAGTTCGTGCAGTCGCTGGTCAACTGGGGAATGGGCGGCGCGGCGGCGCTGGTGCTCCTGGTGGTGACGCTCTCGCTTTATGCTGTGCAGCTGCGTTTCTTCGGCAACCAGAATCCGGGAAGGCGTTGATATGTTGCTCAATTTCGACCGTCTCGGCTGGTGGAAATATGTCCTGCTGGCGATCACGCTTCTGACCGCAGCCTTTCTGCTGCTGCCGATCGTCTTCATCGCGGCCCTGTCCTTCGGCTCCTCGCAATGGCTGATCTTTCCGCCGCCTGGCTGGACGCTTCAATGGTACAGCGAGCTTTTTGCCGATCCGCGTTGGGTGGAATCGGCTTTGACGAGCTTCAAGATCGCGGTCATCGTCACCATCCTGTCGGTGCTGCTCGGGCTGGTGACGTCCTTCGGGCTGGTGCGCGGTTCGTTCATGTTCCGCGATGCGCTGAAAGCGTTGTTCCTGACCCCGATGATCCTGCCGGTCGTGGTTCTCGCGGTTGCCCTCTACGCCTTCTTTCTCAGGATCGGCCTTGGCGGCACCCTGACGGGCTTCGTCATTTCGCACCTCGTGCTGGCGCTGCCCTTCTCGATCCTCTCCATATCCAGTGCGCTGGAGGGCTTCGACAAGTCGATCGAGGATGCGGCCGTGCTGTGCGGCGCCTCGCCTTTGGAAGCGAAGATCAGGGTCACGCTTCCGGCGATCAGCCATGGGCTGTTTTCGGCCGCTGTCTTTTCGTTCCTGACCTCCTGGGACGAGGTGGTGGTGGCGATCTTCATGTCCAGCCCGACCCTGCAGACGCTGCCGGTAAAGGTGTGGGCGACGCTGCGGCAGGACCTGACGCCCGTTGTCGCTGCAGCATCGACCCTTCTCATCCTGTTGACGATCATCTTGATGGCGCTGGTTGCCGTCGTGCGTAAGGTACTGAAACAATGAGCGAACCATTCCTTCAGATCCGCGGAATACGTAAGGAATACGGCCCTGTGGTTGCCGTGCACGACGTCAATCTCGATGTCCGGCGCGGTGAATTCCTGACTTTCCTCGGCCCTTCCGGATCCGGCAAGAGCACGACGCTCTACATCCTGGCCGGCTTTGAAAACCCGACCAAAGGCGACATCACCCTCGAGGGCAGGACGCTGCTCGTCACGCCGTCGCACAAGCGCAATATCGGCATGGTGTTCCAGCGCTACACCCTGTTTCCGCATCTGACGGTGGGTGAAAACATCGCCTTTCCGCTGAAGGTCCGACGCAAGGCGAAGGCCGAGATCGACAGCAAGGTGAAGGAGATGCTGCGCCTCGTCCGGCTCGAAGGCTTCGAGGATCGCAAGCCGGCGCAGATGTCAGGCGGTCAGCAGCAGCGTGTCGCTCTTGCCAGAGCCCTTGCCTATGATCCGCCGGTGCTTCTGATGGACGAGCCGCTGTCGGCGCTCGACAAGAAGCTGCGCGAGGAAATCCAGCATGAAATCCGCCGCATCCACCAGCAGACCGAAGTGACGATCCTTTACGTCACGCACGACCAGGAAGAGGCGCTGCGGCTCTCCGACCGCATTGCCGTCTTTTCCAAGGGCGTCATCGATCAGATCGGAACAGGTCCGGAGCTCTACGCCAATCCCAAGACCCGTTTCGTTGCCGAATTCATCGGCGACAGCGACTTCATTTCATGCGACTTGGTGTCGTCCTCCGATGGACAAGCCACCATTGCGCTCGGCGGCGGAACCATCTTCAATCAGATTCCGGTGCATGGAAAAGGGGCGTCCGGCGCAAGGGCGGCGCTGATGCTGAGGCCGGAGCGCATCCGGCTGTCGCGCGCGAGAGCCGCAGGCGCAGGTCTTGCCGCGACCGTCAGCGACATTACCTTTCTCGGCAACAACATCCACGTCTCCACAGAGACGGCGACAGGCGAGGCGCTTTCCGTTCGCTTGCCGTTCGGTCATGAGGCTATTGCCGGTCTCAACCGTGGAGATATAGTCCATCTCGATTTCGATCCCGGCGCCGCTCACGTATTCTGTTGAAAGTTGTCCCATGAAACTCAATGATCCCTCGTTGTTCCGTCAGGCATGCCCCATCGCTGATCGCTGGATCGAAGCGGAAGGTCGCGCGTCGGCCATGGTCCGCAATCCGGCGACAGGGGAGGTGCTGGGTTCGGTCCCTGATTTCGGTGCGGCGGAAACGGAAGAAGCCATCGCCGCCGCAGTCGTTGCTCAGAAGCTTTGGGCGAAGAAGACCGCCGGTGAGCGCGCAACCGTGCTCAAGACATGGCACCGCCTGATGATCGAAAACCGCGACGATTTGGCGATGATCCTGACGCTAGAACAGGGAAAACCGCTTGCTGAAGCCAAGGGGGAAATCACCTATGGTGCGAGCTTCATCGAATGGTTCGCCGAGGAGGCACGACGCATCAACGGCGAGATCGTACCGGGACATCAGCCGGACAAGCGGATCCTCGTGCTGCGCCAGCCGGCCGGCGTGGTGGCGGCGATCACGCCCTGGAATTTTCCGAATGCGATGATCACCCGCAAGATCGGCCCCGCGCTTGCCGCCGGCTGCGCCGTCGTTCTCAAGCCGGCGCTGCAGACGCCGTTCTCCGCCATCGCGATCGCCGTCCTCGCTGAGCGCGCCGGCCTGCCGGCGGGGCTCCTCAACATTGTCACAGGTGACGCAGCCGCAATCGGCGGGGCGCTGACCGCCAGCCGCGACGTCCGGGTCCTGACCTTCACCGGCTCCACCCGGACGGGCGAGCTGCTTTATCGGCAATGTGCGCCGACGATCAAGAAGCTCGGCCTCGAGCTCGGCGGCAATGCACCCTTCATCGTGTTCGACGACGCCGATCTCGACGCGGCTGTCGAAGGCGCCATCATCGCCAAGTTCCGCAACAACGGTCAGACCTGCGTCTGCGCCAACCGGCTTTATGTCCAGGACGGCGTCTACGAGGCATTTGCAGCCAAGCTCGCGGAGGCCGTTTCAAAGTTGAAGGTCGGCAACGGTCTGGAGCGTGACGTCGTGCTTGGCCCGCTCATCGACGACAATGCGGTTGCCAAGGTCGAAAGCCATATTCAGGATGCCGTGGCAAAGGGTGCCGGGATCGTAACGGGAGGCAAGCGCCACGCGCTTGGCGGCCATTTCTTCGAGCCGACCATTCTGCGTGACGTTGCCGCCGGCATGCAGGTGGCGCGTGAAGAAACGTTTGGACCTCTTGCGCCGCTTTTCCGGTTCCGCGACGAGCAGGACGTCATCGAGCAGGCAAATGACACCGAGTTCGGCCTTGCCTCCTATTTTTACGCGCGCGATCTATCGCGGGTCTTCCGCGTGGCCGAAGCGCTCGAATATGGAATGGTCGGGGTCAACACCGGTCTTGTCTCCACCGCGGAGGCGCCATTCGGCGGCGTCAAGATGTCGGGTCTCGGCCGCGAAGGCTCCAGGCACGGATTGGACGAATATACCGAGCTCAAATATGTATGCCTGGGCGGCATTGCCTGATCCTCAACATATGCGTTCCAGCGCCACCCGCCTTTCAGGCGAGACGCTGTAGCGCTTATGCAGGGGCAATCAAAGATCGGCATGCCTCTCGTCAGCATTGCCATGTACCTGACATCCCGGCCGCTCGCCGAGGCGACGGCCGAACTCTGGTCGTTTCTCCGGCGCTACCTCCTGCATGCCGGCCTCATGGGGTTGCCTGAAACGCTCGACCAGTCGGTTGCATATGACGAAGCCTGGCTGAGGCCGGATCTGCTTCTGTCGCAGACATGCGGCTATCCTTTTGCCACGAGCCTGCGCGGCCGGGTGCGGCTGGTGGCCACGCCCGTCTATAGCCATCCCGACTGCGATGGGCCGCTGATGCGCAGCTTCATCATCGTTCGGAAGAATTCGTCCCTTCGCGTGCTGGAGGATCTGCGCGGCACGACAGCTGCGATCAACAGCCATAACAGCAAATCCGGGCGCAATCTCTTTCGCGCCGCCGTCGCTCCGCTTGCGCGCAACGGCCGCTTGTTTGAGCGGATCATCGAAACAGGCAGCCACGGCGGCAGCATTGCCGCCGTTATCGAGGGCAGGGCGGAAAGCGCGGCCATCGATTGTATCACTCTCGAGAATATCCGCCGCTTCGATTCCGCCAAGGTCGAGGGCATCCGGATCATCGCCGAAACGCCCAAGGCGCCCGGTCTGCCGTTCATCTCATCAGGCGGCGCATCGAGCCAAACAATCCTCCTCCTCCGAGGAGCGTTGCATGCGGCCATCAGAGAGCCGTCCTTGGCGGCCACGCGCGCCACGCTCGGACTCGTTGATATCGCGCTGCTCTCCGAAGCGGATTACGAGCCGCTCATCTCATTTGCCGGCGATGCATTGTCGCAGCTGAGAGCTTGAGCCGTTCTGATGCGTAACAGTCCGGCGAATGGCCTCTGGTCTGGCGCGAGCCCCCGACCGCTGCGATAATGCTGATTTCCACGGCTAATTCCGGAGCCGCAAGTCTTGCTTCGACTGCGGGACGCGCTGGCGTACGGCCCGATGGCACCCAGGCGTCCCAGACCGCATTCATCTCTCCGAAGCGGGACATATCTGCAAGCCAAGTCGTCGCGCTGAGGATACGTGGTCTTGGTGCCAGGGCCGCCGCTGCGCCCCGACCCCATTCTGAGGATCGGGTGTTTGAGGGCAAGCGTGATCAATATTGACAATATGTGCTACGCCACCCATCATAAGACGAAACGAAAGGGTTGCCGGTGGCATCGGGTAGCATTCATGTGAAGGTCAGTGGGCAGTTGCAGGATCATATCCAGCAGCAGGTTGGCGATGACGGCCTTTATGAGAACGCCAGCGAGTATATTCGCGCGCTCATTCGCCGCGACTTGCAGACCCGTAATGAAGCCTGGGACATGCTGCAAAGAGAGATCGCGCCCGCGATGCGGGCCGAAGACAGCGAATTCGTCGCGGTTACGGCCGAAGACGTCATCCGCCGTAACAAGCGTCGATAAGCCTGATGGTGGCCTATCGATTTTATCCGCGCGCTGACGACGCGCAGGACAAGCTTTGGCGCGACACGGTTGAGGCGTGGGGTGAGAAGCAGGCGGATGCCTATATTCTCGGACTGCACGCCTATTTGCAGCGGCTGTGCGAGGATCGGTCGATCTGGCGACAGCTTCCGCAACGTCTGGCGGTTCCGGCAGACATCAAGCGTTCAGCCTATTTCGGTCGTTGCGAACATCATTATGTGTTCTTTCGCGAGCTTAAGAACGGCGATCTTGGTGTCATGAGCATGCTTCACGAGCGGATGAATCTGCCGGTCCGGCTCAAGGAGGATCTGGCGGCTCTCTCAAACGAACAACCGTGAGGAGCGGCATCTTCGGTCGGTGGGATTGCTCCTCGAGGAGGGGCTTTAACCGGACTCAGAACCGGTGTTCCGCTCCCTCCACCGGATCTGCCCAGACCGCCATGCCAGGCGCAAAAGGCGTTTCGCCTTCGGCGCGCACGACCATTTCGCCGAGGTCGGTGACATCGAGATAAAGGATCGCATCGGCGCCGAGCCGTTCCACATGGCGGATTCTGCCTTGCCACTGGCCCGGCCCTTCCGAAAGCCTGATATGTTCTGGACGGATGCCGTATGTCGTGCAGTTCATTCGCCGTGCCGTCTCGCCGCTATAGAGGTTCATCTTCGGGCTGCCAATGAAGCCGGCGACGAAGGGCGTGGCGGGATTGCGGTAGAGCTCCATCGGGCTGCCGATCTGCTCGACGGCGCCACCGTTCAAAACGACGATCTTGTCGGCCATCGTCATCGCCTCGACCTGGTCGTGGGTGACATAGATCATCGTCGAGTTCAGACGGGCATGGAGTTCCGAGATCTCCAGGCGCATCTGCGCCCTCAGCGAGGCATCGAGATTGGAGAGCGGCTCGTCGAACAGGAAGACCTTGGGATCGCGCACGATGGCGCGCCCGATGGCGACGCGCTGCCTCTGGCCGCCGGAAAGCGCTTTCGGTTTTCTCTGAAGCAGATGCGTGAGCTGCAGCGTTTCGGCCGCCGCCGCAACCTTTTCGGCGATCTCGGTCTTCGGGCGGCGGGCGAGCGAAAGCCCGAAGCCGATATTCTCGGCAACCGTCATATGCGGGTAGAGCGCGTAGCTCTGGAACACCATGGCGATGCCCCGCTCGGAAGGTTCGGCATAGGTCACGTCCTTGCCGCCGATGGTCAGCCTACCCGAGGTCGTCTCTTCCAGACCAGCGATGATGCGCAGCAGCGTCGACTTCCCGCATCCCGACGGGCCGACGAAGACGACGAATTCGCCGGAGGCAACCTCAAGATCGACTCCTTTGATGACTTCGAGTGCGCCGAAGCTCTTGCGAACCTGTTTGAGAGTGAGCTCAGCCATTCTGCTACCCTTTGACTCCGCCTGATGTCATGCCTGCGACGATCTGGCGATTGAAGAAGATGAAGACGATCAGCGGCGGGATCGTCACGAGGAGGATGTTCATGAAGAGCAGATTGTACTGGCTCGAATACATGCTCTGGAAATTGTAAAGCGTCAGCTGCACCGTCACGTTCTCCTTGCCCGGCAGGTAGTAGAGCGGATTGGTGAAGTCGTTGAAGATCGCGATCGACTGGACGACGATATTGGTCACGGTCACCGGCTTCAGCAGCGGCAGGACCACCCGGAAGAAGATCTGCCTGGGCTTGGCGCCGTCGATCAGCGCCGCCTCGTCGAGGTCGCGCGGGATGGTCGAGATAAACGACCGATAGAGCAGGACCGAAAAGGAGAGATTATAGGCGACCTGGATCAGGATCATTCCGGTCATGGTCTTGAAGAGGCCGATGTCCTGCAAAAGGCCGATGGTGGGAACAACGGCCGGCGGCATCATCAGGCCCATGAACAGCGCAGCGAAAGCCACGCGGTTCCACGCCGTCTTACGGCGCTGCATCACATATCCGACCATCGCCGACAGCAGGATCAGGATCGCGACGGAAACGACCGTGATCAGCGTCGAATTGAAATAGGCAAGCACGAGCTGATAGTCGCGCGCCTTGAAGACGGCGACGAGATTGTCCCAGAACAGCCAATGCTCAGGAAGTTCGAAATCGAGCCGGGAAGCCTCCGATTTGGATTTCACCGCCTGCAGGGCGACGAAAACGAAAGGCATGACGAAGACGACGGCCGCGACGGCAAGGGCTATCGCGCCCGTCAGATAGGGGCGGACGCTTCTCATTCCTCGACCTCGCGCCGGTTGAACCACAGGGTGAAGGGCAGGATGATTACGGCAATCAGCGCGAACAGAATGACGTTTCCGGCCGTCGACAGCCCATAAAAACCAGCCTGGTACTGTTTGTAGATGACCGAGGCGATCACATCGGAGGAGAAACCGGGTCCGCCCCGGGTCATGGCCCAGATCAGGTCGAAAGAACGGAGCCCGCCGATCAGCGACAAGGTCACCACGATGACGGTGGCGGGACGCACGAGCGGCAGGGTGATCCGAAAGAATTGCTGGAGCCGCGTGGCGCCGTCGATCCTCGCCGCCTCGTAATAATCGGGGCTGATCGCAGCAAGACCGGCGATGAAAATCAGGGTGGCGAGGCCGACACCCTTCCAGACATCGACCAGGGCCACCGAAAAAAGCGCGAGCGCCGGATTGGTCAGCCATCCCGGCCCAGGCATTCCAAGCGTCTCGAGCGTAACATTGATGATGCCCTTGGTCGGATGCATCATCACCGTGAAGGTGATGCCGATGCCGATGGTCGAGACCAGCACGGGAAAGAAGACCAGCGTGCGCAGGAAGCCCCGGGCGAAGATATTGCTGGTCAGCAGCACGGCGAGCAGCAGGCCGCAGACCGTCTTTAAGCCGGATGTCGTCACGGCATAGATCAGGGTGTTGACCAGCCCCTTGACCAAGAATGGCTCGGAAAAGAACTGCTGGAAATTTTCAAGCCCGATAAATTGCGCCGTCGAGAGATCCCAACGCGTCAGGCTGTACCAGAGAGACGATATGGTCGGAAAAAGGAACAGCACGCCATAAATGATGGCGGCGGGAATGAAAAACCACAGCGGGTAGGGCGATTTGCGCGGGTGCGGGCGTGTCTCGGTCATGACTACCTCTTCAGGGGAAACCTCGCCCCGTCAGGAGCGAGGTTAGCTGGCCCGAACGACCGCTACCAGTTGGGCAGGCCGAGCTGCTTGGCCTGTTTGCGCACATCCTCGTCATAGAGCTTCGCTGCCTCGGCGGGCTGGCGGATGCCGGAACCGACTTCGACGGTGATCTGCTCGAGAGCCGGGCCCTTCACCGGTGATACGAATTCCAATGCCGGGGTCGTCTTTCCCTTGGCCTCGAAATAGGGGAGCATGTCCTTTACGGCAGGCGGCACGTCGGCAGGCAGATCGCAGCCGTCGATCAGCGGAGGCCCCTGCACGGTGTTGGTTTCCACCATGATCTTGCAGCCTTCGACGCTTCCGGCGAAATCCACGAATTTCTTCGCTTCCTCAGCGTGCTGGCTGGTCAGCGGAATATAGAGGGCGGGCGGCATCCAGACGGTCAGGCCGTTCGTCTGCGCATCGTCGCTCGGCTGCGCGAAGAAACCGACATCTGCAAGGTTCTCGGGATAATTCTGCTTTATCGCGCCGATGGCGAAGCTCAGCATCGGATAATGCGCCGCTTCGCCGGTCGCCACCATTCTGAGGCCGTCGTCATAGCTTGCCGCGCCGAAATCCTCGTTCATCAGGCCGGCGTCGTGAACATCCTTCAGCCGTTCGAAGCCTTTTGTGGCGGCGGGCGTCTCCGCATATTTCGCCTTGTTGGCGGTATAGTCGGCGGCGAAGTTCGGCACGACGGCATGCAGATTGTAATAGTCGGCCAGAACGAACAGCTGCGATGTCCAGGTATCGCGATAGGTCTGCGCCACGGCGACCTTGCCCGAAGTCTTGACCTTGGCATTGTTGGCCATGAAATCCGCCCACGTCTTCGGAACGGTGAGGCCGAGGTCCTGATAGATCTTCCTGTTGTAGAGGATGCCACCCGCCATCGCCGTGCCGAAGGGAACGCCGTAGAGCTTGCCATCGGCACGGACGACCGACTTGAAGCCTTCATCCACCTTCACCTGCGACTCGAGACCGCTCAGATCGACAAGTGTCTGCGCCGGCTTCAGCGCCTGTAAGAGAGAGCCAGAATTATAGAGGAACACATCGGACATCTCCCCCGTCGCCAGGCGCGTCTTGATGATGTTGTCACCCTCGCCGCCGCCTGCCCGCGGCTCGATTTCGATCGTCACGTCGGGCACCTTGGCCTGGTAGGCCGCAACGAGTGCTTCGGCTGCCGCGACCGTGTCGGGGTTGTTGTCGATCAGGAAAGACAGCGTGCTTTCTGCATGCGACGGGCTGGCCTTGAAGGCCAGAAGCGCGGATGCGCCGGCAAGAATGAGCTTTATCCGATGTGTCATGACGTTCCTCCTCTGAACGGTGTGACCTATATGCTCCTCAGTAATCGGGTAGCGAAAAGACCAGCCGATGCGTGCCCGGGGGAAGAACCGCCTCCTCGATGACAGGCTCCCCGTTGAGTGACACATTCCGGTGCCGCCGGCCGGGCCGGAAGCGGCCGACGCAACCCTCCGGAAGCGTCAGCGCATAGGTGACTTCGCTGCCGGTGCAGTGCCAGCCGGCCTCGATGCGCCCCTGGCTGATATCGTGATAGGCCGAAACCGGTGAAAGCGACGGGATTGGCGCCGGGTCGATGATCACTTCGGCAAAGCCGGGTGCGGCCGGGCTCGGCGAAATGCCGGCGACACATTCGAACAGCCACTGGCAGACCGCCCCGTAGGCATAGTGGTTATAGCTGTTCATGTCGGGTTCGTAGATGGTGCCGTCGGGCGCCATGGAATCCCAGCGCTCCCAGATCGTCGTTGCCCCCTTCGAGACCTGGTAGAGCCAGCCCGGCACATCCTCCTGCAGGAAGACTTTTTCGGCGAGGTCGTCCATTCCGAGTTTCGTCAGGGCCGGCAAAAGGGCCGGCGTGCCGATGAAACCGGTGCCGATCTTGTAGTCGGCATCGATGACCACCTGCCTGAAATGTCGCCGGGCGGCCGCATGATGCTCACCCGGTATCAGGTCATACAGGAAGGCCAGCGCATAGGATGTCTGATCGTTATGGGCGAGCCGCCCGGCCGGCGTGATGAACTCGTTGGCGAAAGCCAACCTGATCTTGTCAGCGCGGCCTTTCATCTGTTCTTCCAGCGCTTGTTCGCCGAGTACGCCTGCGATCTTCGCGAGAAGATCCGTCGAGATGAAGTGGTAGAGGGTGGCTGCACAATCGTCGGCAATCGTCGGGCGCGGCTTTCTGTTATCACCGACGGGCTGCAGCCAGTCGCCGAAGGTGAAGCCGCGGGCGCCCCACTGCGAGGGTGGATGGACGATCGGCCCGTTTGAGATGGACCAGACGAAATCGACCCAGCGCACCATCGAGCCCAGGCACTCCGAAAGTACGGACCGGTCGCCGTAATGGGTGTAGAGGACCCAGGGGATCACGACAATCGCATCACCCCAACCGGTCGAGCCGGCATAGCCCGGGAAATTGCCGGGGTGCAGACGCGTCGGGTCGGGCGAGAAATGCGAGACGGCGCCGTCCTCGCGCTGGTCGGCCATCACATCGCGCAGATATTTCTTGAGGAAGGACTGGCTGTCGCTCAGCCAGCAGGCCGTCCCGGCAAACACTTGGGCATCACCCGTCCAGCCAAGCCGTTCGTCGCGTTGCGGGCAATCTGTAGGCACTTCGATGAAATTGGCGCGCTGCGACCAGATGGTATTCTCAACCAGGCGATTGACGAGAGGATTGCCCGAGGTGAAGCCGCCGGCCGGTTCCGGCACCGAGGAGATCGGGATCGAGGCGATTTCAAGAATCTCCGCATCGCCGTTGATCGTCACCCTGGCATAACGGAAGCCGTGAAAGGTGAAATGGGGCGCATAGGTCTCGTCGCCGTCTCCGCTGAGCGTATAGAGGGTATGCGCGGCAGCCGCGCGATAGTTGCGATTGTCGAAATGGCGATCGGGACCGAGCACTTCCGAATGCTCGACCCGCACTTCGGTGCCGGCGACGCCATGAACCGTATATCTGACGTAACCCCCGACATTCTGGCCGAAATCATAGATGGTCCTGCCTTCATGATCGGTCCAGCTTCCGATAGGGGCGAGCGGCTGCAGTTCCCGCACCGCTGCCGTCTCATGCGCGACGAGCAGTCCTTTGTCGAACGGCAATCGCTCCGTACCGTGCGTTTCCGCGGCAGTTTCCAGACGTGCGTCGTAAATCTCGCCGAAATAAATCCCCGACTTCAGGATCGGCAGAGGACCGCTTTGCCAAGTTGTATCGGTGGAAAGCAGGGGACCGCTGGTGCCCACCAAATCCGCAATGGCGCCGATCCTGTCGCCCCAGCAGTTAGGAATAGCCTTGGCGCCCCACATGATGGGCGAGCGGTACCATCCGTCGGCGAGCCAGATTTCTATCCGGTTGGGACCGGGTCTCAGCAGTTTCGAGATGTCGTAACGCTGATAGGCAATGCGGGCGTCGTAATTCGTCCAGCCGGGCGTCAGCACATCGTTCCCGACGCGGGTGCCGTTGATGAAGCAGCGATAGAGGCCGAGCGCCGAGATGAAGAGTTCGATCGGAAGGCCGGTGCCGTCATGATCGAAGGTCTTGGAGACGAAGCTTGCGGCCGTTCCCTGGCCGCGGTCCGACAGCGGTGCGATCATCTCTCCGGACCAGGCGCGCGAAACGAGATTGCCGTCGATGGCTGCCGGCTGAAAGTTCATCAAGTTCTCCCGACGAGTTGTAGAACGTTCTCCATATAACGTTCTACATTTTTTTCGGAAGCGCAATAGAAATTTCGTCGCCAGTCTGCCATGGTGGTTCTGCGAGCGATTGTGACGGCCCGCAGAGTAGCCCAGAGATTTCATGTCGATCGAAGAGAAGAAAAGACTAAAACGAAATGATCGCGTGACGATCCGGACAGTGGCAACGCATGCAGGCGTATCGGTTGCCGCGGTCTCGAAGGTGATGCGAAACGCCTACGGCGTCAGTGAAGCGTTACGGGCGAGAGTGACCGACGCTATTGAAGTGCTTGGATATCGTCCCTCACGCGCGGCGCGCGGATTGCGGGGCCGCAGTTTCACCATCGGCGTGCTTTTGATCGACATCCGCAATCCCTTCCTTCCGGAGGTGATTGCCGGCGTGAATGGCGTGCTGGCGCCTTCGCATTACCAAGCGATGATCGGCGTCAGCGATGCGCGCGTGCAATTGGAGACGTCGCTGATCGAGTCGATGATCGACTATAAGATGGACGGCCTGATCCTGGTTGCGCCGCGCCTGCCCTCTGACATCATCGCAAAATTCGCGGCTCAGATACCGATCGTCGCGGTCGGTTATCACGATGCGGGCGCCACGGCCTTCGATACGGTCAATGCCGACGACCAGCGCGGAGCCGAGCTTGCGGTGGAAGCGTTGCTTGCCTGCGGCTATCGCGACATCGAAATGCTGAGCCTCGGCGAGCGTGAGGGGCACCAGGTCTCCGTCGTCCGTCAGCGTGAGATCGGCTTCCGCCGGGCGATTCAGCGTGCCGGATTGGGGTCGTCTGCGCCGATCACGAAAATTCCGATTGCCCCGCCAAAGCGGGAGGAAACGATGCGAAAGTTCCTGTCGAGGAAGAACAGGCCGCGCGCCGTGTTCTGCTGGAGCGATCTCGACGCCATCACCCTTCTGAGCCTGGCGATGGAAATGGGTGTGCGTGTGCCCGAGGACCTTGCCGTCGTCGGATATGACAATTCGTCGACCGCCGCGCTCGGCCTCGTCAATCTCGCAAGCATCGATCAGTCGGGCAGGGAGCTCGGTCAGGTTGCCACCCGGACGCTGATTTCGAGAATAGAGGGCCGCACCGGTGCCGAGCATATTTTCCAAATGCCGTCGCTGGTCAGCCGCAACAGCCTGACCCGATCCGGCAAGGCTCCGGTTGCCTAGGGCGAGGGTTGGAAAGGCCGGCAGCCCATGTGCGCTTGCCGGCCTCGCAGTCTCAGGCGGCCTTGCCGAATTTCGAGGGACGCGTGGCGGCAGCCTTCTCGACCATGGCGGTGACTTCGGTGCGCCGTGCCCCCGAAAGCGGCAGGCGCGGCATGCGGACGCGTTCGGAGCCACGGCCCATGATCTGCTCGGCGAGCTTGATGGATTGCACGAGGTCATGCTCGGCATCGAGATGCAGAAGCGGCATGAACCAGCGGTAGATCCTGCGGGCCTCTTCCCAGTCGCCGCGTTCGGCCGCAGCAACGAGCTGCACGGATTCCTCAGGGAAGGCGCTGGTCAGGCCGGAGACCCAGCCCTTGGCGCCGAGCATGAGGCCCTCGAGCGCGACGTCGTCGAGGCCGGCAAAGATATCGAAACGGTCGCCGAAGGCGTTGATGAGATCGGTGAAGCGGCGCGGATCTGGCGCACTTTCCTTGACCGCCTTGATATTCGGCACGTCGGCAAGCACCTTCAGCACGTCGACGCCGATGTTGACGCGGTAGGCGGGCGGGTTGTTGTACAGCATGATCGGCAGCGAGGTCGCCTCAGCGACAGTGCGGAAATGCGCGATCAGTTCTTCCGGCTTCGGCACATAGACCATGGCCGGCAGCAGCATCAGGCCATCGGCGCCGAGTTTTTCGGCGTCGCGAGCATAGGCGACCGCACGGCGCGTGTCGAATTCGGAGACGCCCGTCACGACGGGAACGCGACCGTTGACGACCTCGACGGCGGCTTTGAGGATTGTGCGCTTCTCATCGGGGTCGAGCGAATTGTTTTCGCCGCATGTGCCCATGACGATTAGTCCGTTGACGCCGTCATTGACGAGCGCGTCCTGAACGCGCTGGGTCGAAGGCAGATCCACGGAAAGATCTTCGTTGAATTGCGTCGTTACGGCGGGAAATACGCCCTTCCATCCTGTCGTCATCGATTGCACCCCGTTGAAGTCAGCCGTGTTATATACAAACTGTCGACAAGACTCAACCGGCTTTGTGAGAGCCGTTGCGGAAACTGGCCGAAACACAATAGAAGGCTTTTCGAACGAAAGGGCGGGATACATGCAGAACGACGCGGAAAATGTGCGAGTGCGCGGCTCGGGCACGCAGAGTGTCTATGTGACGCTGCGCCGGGAAATCCTGTCTATGGCGCTGGAACCCGGCAGCCCGCTCGATGAGGTCCGGCTGTCGGAGCGTTTCGGGATGTCGAGGACGCCCATTCGCGAGGCGCTATTGCGGCTTGCCGCCGATGGCTTGGTCACAACCTTGCCGAACCGAAACACGATCGTTGCGCCGATCGATTTCGCAAGCCTGCCCACCTATTTCGAAGCGCTGACGCTGATGTACCGGGTGACGACGCGCGGGGCGGCCCAACGGCGAAACGACGCGATCATGGAGACCATCCGCCGGCACCAGAAGGACTTCGCCGGCGCGGTTGCCAAGCGCGACGCCTATGCGATGATCGAGGCGAACCGCGAATTCCACGTGGCGATCGCCGAGCTTGCCGGCAACTCCTATTATACGACCTTCTTTGCCAAGCTGCTCGACGAGGGCCGGCGCATCCTTCGCCTTTATTACTCTGCCTTCGATGACCGCCTGCCGCGCCAATATGTCGACGAACACGAGGAAATCATCGCCGCGATCGAGGCCGGTGACGCCGAGCAGGCCGACCGGCTGGCAATAGCCCACGCCGGCCAGATCGTCCGTCAGATCCAGGACTACCTCGCCCGCGACCTTGACCGGCCGGTGGCGATCGGCCTGTCCTGAGGGAGGCCGGGCTTGCCGCATGGCGCCGGCCACGGACTCGGGCTGGAAATCCATGAAAAGCCAATATTGTTCGCGGCACTGACACGCCGCTTGCCGCCGGCATGTGTTTTTCCAATGAACCGATGATCGTCTTCCCCCGATAAATTCGGGATCCGCCTGGAGAACCCTATCTACATGACCGCGGACGCTCCGCGCTGGTTCACCGACCCGGCGGCCGGACCGACCGAGCCGTTCTCCTGAGCGGGCGCCGTCCGCCCGCTCAGGCAGCTGCACCTCGTTTTTGAATGCCGACAGCGCTTCCGGACTTGAGCTTGACCTCGATGACCGGAACGGTGACCTTGGCGCGGCGCACCGGCAGGACGAAGGTCAGTTCATCCTCGGCGACGGGGAATTGAGTGTTCGCCCAAAGGTATTGGCCGAAGGGCACAGCCAGGGTGACCTCGCTGGCGTCATGCAGGAATTGCGCATATTCGATCTTGCCCGCCAGCGCAACCAGGCCGCCGGGGCAGGCTTGAGGAATTGACGGGCGCCTGTATCTTTCTGGCCTCAGACGCTTCGAGGTACATCAATGGTCAAAGACTTTATGAAGACGGAGGCGTATCGGCATGTCCTTGAAAATCAGTAAGACACCGGGGGAACTCCGCTCAGCCCGCTGGTTCGCATCCGAAGACCTGCGCGGCTTCGGCCATCGCTCGCGCCTGATGCAGATGGGTTATGACGCCGGCGACTGGGCCGGCAAGCCGTTGATCGGCATCCTGTCCACCTGGTCCGACCTCAACCCTTGCCACGCCCATTTCAAGCATCGCGTTGAAGACGTGAAGCGTGGAGTGCTGCAGGCGGGCGGCTTTCCGGTGGAAATGCCGGCGCTGGCGCTGTCGGAAAACTTCATGAAACCGACCACCATGCTCTACCGCAACCTCCTGGCGATGGAGACCGAAGAGCAGATCCGCGCCCATCCCGTCGATGGCGTGGTGCTGATGGGCGGATGCGACAAGACCACGCCAGGCCTCATCATGGGAGCGCTCAGCGCCGGCGTGCCGATGATCTACCTGCCGGCGGGGCCGATGCTGCGCGGCAATTATGCCGGCCAACATCTCGGTTCCGGTTCGGACGCCTGGAAATATTGGGACGAGCGGCGCGCGGGTACGATATCGGACAAGGAATGGATCGGCATCGAGGCCGGCATTGCGCGCTCCTACGGCCATTGCATGACGATGGGAACCGCCTCGACCATGACCGCAATCGCCGATGCGATGGGGCTGACACTGACGGGCGCCTCATCCATTCCCGCGCCTGACGCCAACCACATCCGTATGTCGGCGCAAACAGGTCGTCGGATCGTCGAGATGGTCTGGGAAGACCTGACGCCGGATCGTATCGTCACCCCGGCAGCCGTCCGCAATGCCGCGACGGTCGCGATGGCGACCGGCTGTTCGACGAATGCGGTCATTCATCTCCTGGCCATGGCGCGTAGGGCAGGGGTGGCGTTGACGCTCGACGATCTCGATGCGCTGGGCCGAACCACGCCCGTCATCGCCAATATCCGCCCTTCCGGAAAGATCTATCTGATGGAGGATTTCTACTATGCCGGCGGTCTTCTGGCGCTGATGTCGCAGATCCGCGAGCGGCTCGATCTGGACGCCTTGACGGTTTCGGGGGAAGCGCTGGGCGCGGCGCTGGCCGATGCAAAGATCTATAATGACGACGTGATCCGGCCGCTTTCCAACCCGATCTATCCGGAGGGCTCGCTTGCCGTGCTCAAGGGCAATCTGGCGCCCGACGGCGCGGTGATCAAGCCGGCGGCCTGCGACCCGCGCTTCCATGTGCATCAAGGGCCGGCGCTGGTCTTCGACAGCTATCCCGACATGAAGGCGGCCGTCGAGGACGAGACACTCGATGTGACGCCGGATCACGTAATGGTGCTTCGCAATGCCGGGCCGCTCGGCGGTCCCGGCATGCCGGAATGGGGCATGCTGCCGATGCCCAAGGCGCTGCTGAAGCAAGGGCATCGCGACATGCTGCGGCTGTCGGACGCGCGCATGAGCGGCACCAGCTATGGCGCCTGTGTTCTGCATGTGGCGCCCGAAGCCCATGTCGGCGGCCCCCTCGCCTTGCTGCGCAATGGCGATATCGTCAGGATCGACATTCCCAACCGCCGCCTTGACATGCTGGTCGACGAGGTCGAGCTGATCCAGCGCCGCGCCGCATGGATGAAGCCGGCGGATCGCTTCGGCCGCGGTTATGGCTGGATGTACGCTTCCCATGTCAGCCAGGCCGACAAGGGCTGCGATTTCGATTATCTGCTGCCGGAATTCGGTCCGGCAGCGGGAGAACCGGACATTTTCTAGGAGGACATGTATGACGACACTTTCGGACAGTACGCGCGACAAACTCATGCGGGTCAGCGTCGCCACGATCAGCACGGCGCTCTTCAAGCGCGGCCTGCGCAACCAGACCATCCAGGATGTGCAGCCGGTCGCTCACAAAGGCCGCAATATGGTCGGTCCGGCCTATACCCTCCGCTACATTCCGGCGCGCGAAGACCTGAACAAGCTCGAGGTTTTCCGCAATCCGGAACACCCGCAGCGCGCCTGTGTCGAAACCTGCCCCCCGGGCGCCGTGCTGGTGATGGACAGCCGCAAGAATCCGCGCGCCGCTTCCGCCGGCTCGATCCTCGTCACCCGGCTGATGGTGCGCGGCGTGGCGGGTGTCGTCACCGATGGCGGTTTCCGCGACAGCCCCGAAATAGCGGGGTTGGCCATCCCTGCCTATCACAACCGCCCCTCGGCGCCGACGAACCTGACGCTGCACCAGGCGCTCGACATCAATGTGCCGATCGGTTGCGGCGACGTGGCGGTCTGGCCCGGCGATATCATGGTCGGCGACGACGAAGCGGTGATCGTCATTCCGGCCGAACTCGCCGACGAGATCGCCGAGGAGGCCGTGGAAATGACCGCCTATGAGGATTTCGTCACCGAGCGCGTGCAGGCCGGCCAATCGATCATCGGTCTCTATCCGGCGACGCAGCCGCGCAATCTTGAGGAATTCGCCGCCTGGCGCGCCAAACACGGCCGTTGACCGGCGCTCGAGCTCGCGAATCTGGCCGCCATGCAGGGCGCGCCGCACACGGGGAAGGCGATCCCGATTTCCTCCAGCAAGGCGCCGGCGAGTTTTAGTAGCCTCGTCTCCTTATCTTGTAGACTGCGGCTGGAGGTAGATTGACAACGTGCGGCCGATACGCGGGCTTTCAGTCCCAATCGGTCAGGAATAGGACGTGGCACCGGGCACTCTCGACTGTAAGTGAATTGATAAAACGCGGCGCCATGTCGCAGATAAAAGAACGCGCCGCCGAGAATCTTGATCACCTTGCGGGGCGGCATAGAAAGAAGCGGCAGGCCACTGATGACAGCACCAATGGATCCGTGGTTGGCGATCTTTGCGGCGTCTGTCGGCCCATTTAGATGAGCGGAATCGATTTCGTTGAATTGAATGATATTTTTATCTGCAAGGTTCAGCGAATCTTTCACATTGACTGAAAATCACCGACTGCTGACATCGAAACGCACCTCAACAAGCATCATACCGACCGCGAGCGTGTTGAATGTTCTTCCGATTGCTATCCGCCCACATGACGAGAGCCATGACTGGCGCAAGAAGTGTTCGCCCCACGTCCGTCAACTCATAGTCCACGCGCGGCGGAATAGTGGGAAATAAGGTCCGCTTCACCAACCCGTCGCGTTCTAACCCGCGCAAGTTAATGGTCAGCATCCGTTGTGAAATCCCGTCGATCCGACGCCGCAATTCATTGAACCGAACAGGTCCGTCCTTGAGGGTTGCGATGATGTACAGGGTCCATTTGTCGCCGACGAGATCGAGGATTTCCCGAACCATCTTGCAGTCGTCACCCTGGCTGGGGGTAGGAAAATCGATGTCACTAAGTGTCATGAAAGTGCCTTCTTGCGGCATAGCGGTCGGTCACCTTAATAGTGTTGGTAACAAGAGTGTACCACCCTGTTCACATCGGAGCAATCATGACCAACATCCTCATCGTCACATCGAGCCCTCGTGGCCCGGAAGGTCTATCCACCCGGTTTGCGACCGAGATCGCCGAAGGCCTGAAGACTGCGCTGGGCGGCACCCTTTCAAGGCGTGATCTGGCAGCCAACCCACCGCCGCATATCGCGCAAGCCTATATTGGCGGCCGCGTCGTTGGGCCCGAGACCCGCACCCCCGAACAGGCCAAGGCGGTCGGCCTTGCCCAGGAGCTGGTCGACGAGGTGACGGCGGCTGACGTGATCGTCCTGGGTTCGGGCATGATCAATTTCGGCCCGTCGTCGCAGCTGAAGGCCTGGTTCGATCATATCACCTGGCCGGGCGTGACCTTCGGTTACAGCGCAGCCGGCAAGCCGCAGGGATTGCTGACCGGCAAGAAGGTGTATCTGGTCACTGCCTCAGGCGGGGTCTTCTCCGAAGGTGACTGGGCCGCCTTCGATTTCCAGACCGGCTATCTGCGCCACCTCCTCAGCTTCATTGGCCTGACAGACATCCAAATTATCCGCGTGGAAGGCACCGTCTTCGGTCCCGAGGCGGCCAAGGCTGCCATAGCAGCCACCGAAGCCCAGGTTCGCGCGGTGTTGGAAAAGGCCGCCTGAAAACGGCGCCCTCCAAGCCTTAAGACAAAGGAAAATGCTATGAAGATCGCTCTCTTTGGCGGGACCGGGCCAACCGGCAAGCACATTATCGAAGAGGCGCTGCGGCGAGGATACGCGCTGTCTGTCTACACGCGTGACGCCACAAAACTTTCGGCCGTCGATGGCAAGATCGACGTCATCGTCGGCGACCTGAGCAATCGCGAGGCGATCAGGGCATGCATCGCGGGCGCAGACGCGGTGATCAGCGCGCTTGGGCCAAACAGCCTGAAATCCCGCGACAAACGGCCGATCATGCCCGGCGTCGGCGCAATCATCTCGGCTATGGAAGAGCTGAACGTTCGCCGCCTCATCCAGATCTCGACGGCTGCCCATCGTGATCCGAAGGACGGATTCGACTTCAAGTCGCAGGCATTCGTTCTGTTGTTCAAGCTGATCGTTCATAACGCCTATGATGACATCAAGGCGACGGCCGAACTGGTGAGCAAATCGCACCTCGATTGGACACTGGTTCGGATTCCCAACCTGAAGGATGGTCCCGCGACAGGCCGGGTGGACGCAGGCTGGTACGGCAAGTCGAAGCTCGGAATGAAGCTGTCACGCGGGAACCTTGCGAAATTCCTGGTCGATCAGGTGACAGCCACAGAGTTCGTGCGCGCCGCACCGGGGATAGCCGACGGAAACTGATGGAACATTCGACCCGGCGTGACGCCCCGAAAGGTTGCATGCGGTTCGGCAGCATTCAGCAGCGCCAGACATAAACGCTCTTTACGAGGCAAGAGACATCCATGACACCCAAGGGATTTACGACGGCGGATGTGCCGGACCAGTCAGGCAAGTGCTTTATCGTCACCGGCGCCAATACGGGAATAGGCTTCGAAGTGGCGAGTGCGCTTGCGGCGCGGCGCGCAAGAGTGCTGCTCGCCTGCCGCGACGAGGCCAAGGCGAAAGCGGCGATGAACCTTATTCGTCAGAAGACCTCTGGTGCCGATCTCGCCTTCCTGCCGCTTGACCTGGCGGATCTGGAAAGTGTGCGGCGGGCGGCTGAACTGGCTGCCAGGGAGCCGCGTATCGACGTGCTGATCAACAATGCCGGCGTAGGGGCCGGCGCTGAAGCTTACGGCGCAGGATTTCGAACAGACATTCGGAGTTAATCACCTCGGTTGCTTTGCTTTCACCGCGCTCATGCTGCCCAAGCTCGCGGAGACGCCGGGATCGCGGATCGTCGTCACGAGCAGTGGACAACACAAGGGCGCGAAAATCGAATGGGACGATCTTAACGCTCAAAAGAGCTACAAATGGCTTCCGCGTTATGCCGCCAGCAAGCTCGCGAATCTTCTCTTCGTATTTGAACTGGATCGGCGGCTGAGGGCGGCTGGAGCGCCGGTAACGGCGGTCGCATGCCATCCAGGGCTCGTCGGATCGAACCTCGCCCGCGGCAGTTGGTGGGGCAACATGGCAATGACCATGATCGGCTTGCTGTTCGCCAACCCGGCTATGGGCGCCTGGGGTGCGCTGCACGCAGCGACCTGGAAAATAAAGCCTGGCGGCTACTACGGACCAACGGGATTGTCCGGGTTGCGAGGTCCGTCCGGTGAGAGTGTTATCTCCGAGGAGGCAAGGGATCCGCTGCTGGCCGAACGACTGTGGGATGTGTCTGTGACAATGACCGGGATTGATCCTGGCTTGCCTCCCGTCAATCGACGGGCCTGACGGACAGACGAAAGGTCCCGAACCCGCCTTCAAGCGGCTCACCCCCGGAATGTTCGGCTCAATGACCAGAAGGATCGCATCATGCTGCAAATCGAGCTTTATACCGAGATCACCTGCCCCTGGTGCATCATCGGACACCACCGTCTGGACAAAGTTCTGGCGGAACGCTTCCCTGAGCTGGAGGTGGATATCCGCCAGCATCCGGTCCTCCTGCTTCCCGATGGGCCGGCGGAGGGCCTGTACATTCCTGACCTGCTCCTCAAGCGCTACGGCGTGACGGATCCGAAGGCATCGTTCGCCCGGCCCGAGGCGGAAGCGCGCGCGTCCGGCCTCGATCTCGACCTGAGCCGGCAGCCCTGGACTTACAGGACGCAGGCAGCGCATGGTCTCATCCTTGCGGCGCAAGCACGTGGAACACAACATCAGCTCGCGGTCGCGATCACCCATACGCATTTCTTGGAAGCAAAGAACATCTCCGACCCCGACGTCCTCGCGGATGTCGCCGCGGCCTACGGCCTCGAGCGCGAAGAGGCCCGTGCAATCGCACTCGATCCAGAGCAGCACCGACGTGTGGAGCAGGAAGCTGTCCGATCGATGGCGGCCGGGGTACTCAGTTCCGTACTTCGTCTTCGGCCGACGCATCGCAATCAACGGCGGACGCAGCGAAGACGAGATTGCAGCCGCTATCCGTGAGGCCGCTGATGTCAATCTGTCTGCCCAACAAAGCTTACGCAATTTCCGCTCGATCGTTCGCCATCCCCATGCTTCATCAAACCAGCATCGACTGCTGGGCGGAGATACCCGCCGTCGCGCCCTGCGATATTGCCGTGGTGACGGAGGCCATCGCTGGGTTTGCAAGATCGCCGGCGGCGTAGATGCCGGGCATGCTGGTTTCGCGACGCTCATCGACCTTGAGCGCGATGCCGAAGGGCGTATTGACCGTGGCGAGGCCCAGTGATTCGTGCAGGCTTGCGGACGGCTTGTTGCGTGGATGCGCGAACAGGATATCGACCCCGGCATTGCGGCCGCTCTCGAGATTAACGGTGGTGATATGCCCCCGGTGATTGGTGATTTCGACGATCCGGCCGTCGATGACAGGTATGTTGCGGCGCGCCAAATCGGCCTGGATATCGGGTGCAATGTCGTGACCATTTGCGAAGACCGTCAACGTGTCGGTCCAATCGTGGTACAGCCTGACATAATTGTGCGACTGCGGGCCGGACCAGACGAGGCCCCAATGCTGGTCGGCGACTTCAAAGCCGTCGCAATAGGGGCAGGGCACGATGGACGTGCCCCAGCTTTCGGCAAAGCCCGGAACATCAGGCATTTGATCGGCAACGCCGTAGCTCAGGATCAGGCGGCGCGCCCCAAGGCTTTCGCCATCGCCAGTAAGGACGGAGAACTTGTCGATGGCGCCGGAGATGCTGTCGGCTCGGGCATTGACCAGCTTGACCGTGGAATAACGCGTCAGTTGCTGCCGCGCCTCAGCCAGGATGTCCAGCGGTGGCTTGTGATCGTGGCCGAGCAGGCCATGCGAGTGGCCAGCGAAGCGATTGCGCGGCAGGCCGGTATCGAGAACGGTGACCTTGCGGCGGGTACGGCCGAGCTGCAGGGCGGCGGCGAGACCGGCAAAACTGCCGCCGATGATGATGACGTCATCCATGGTGATAAGCTCCGTGCTGTGGATGGAGGAGGATTGAGCTGGGGCTGGCGCGAAATTTTGTCCAGCGATCGCATTCGATATCGCCGGGCGGCCGGGGGATATTTGATTTAGAGGACAGGTTGAAATCCCCCCCGTTGGCTTGCATATTTTGGATACTGCATGTTATCGTAATTCAATAATAACGATACTGTCAAGGATCTTAATTGTCGTGAACGAACAAAGCCAGGGTCGACGCGGCCGGCCCACCAACCAGGCGCTTGGCCAAACGATACTCGACGCAGCGTACGAGCTCTTTGTGGAACTGGGTTTTCAAGCGACGACATTGGACAAGGTTGCCCAGCGCGCGAAGATATCCAAGCTCAGCATCTATCGGCACTTCGAGAACAAGGAGGCGCTGTTCAGCGCTGCCATGGCGGCCCGCTGCCATCAGTTTGCACCACAGGCCCTTTTTGAAGGCGTCGACGGTTCGGCCGAAGATCAGCTCATGACGGTGGGATCGTCCCTGCTTCGCACGCTGTTGAACCCGGACGTCCGCAGTGTCGAAGCCATGGTCATGGCCGACAAGACGAATCAAAAGTCGATAAGCAAGCTTCATTACGAAGCCGGCCCGGCCTATGTCATCGCCCAAATCGAGGCCCTGTTGCGTCAGTTGCACGCGAAGGCGATGCTGAACGTGCCCGATCCTCTCCAGTCCGCCCGCTTGTTTGGCGCGCTTTTCAAAGGATCCGATCTCCTCATTATTGCGCGCTTCGATGAGGCGAGAGCAGAGGACGACAACGAAATCGAATCCTATTGCCGGTCGGCCGTCGCCATGTTCATCGCTGCGCACGGTGGCGACAACGCGGGCGGATAGCCTGGCAAAGAACGGATCAGAAAGAGGACATGAGATGGCAGAGAAAAATATTTATCAGGTCGCCGACTGGAATGGCCAAAGCGGGGAGCGCTGGGTCGCTTACCAGGCCCGGCTCGATGCCATGCTGGCGGTGTTCGGCCAGGCCGCGATCGAAGCCGCCGCGCCCGCCATGGGCGAACGCGTGCTGGACGTCGGCTGCGGCGCGGGGGCGTCTAGTCTGGATCTGGCCGTCCGCGTCGGCCCGGGGGGCCATGTGCTGGGCGTGGACATATCCGAACCGCTGATCGGCAGAGCGCGCGCGCTAGCGCCGCAGGATACGCCGGCCCTGTTCCAGGTGGCCGACGCCAGCAGCATCGAGTTGCCCGAGGGCGCGTTCGACATCCTGTTCTCGCGCTTCGGAGTGATGTTCTTCGACGATCCTACGGCGGCGTTCGCTCATATGCGCCGTGCGCTCAAGCCGGGCGGGCGGGTCGCTTTCGTCTGCTGGCGCGGCATGGCCGAGAACGATTGGGTCTGCCTGCCGATGGGCGCGATCAAGGGCATCGTCCCGCCGACCGCGCCGCCCGATCCCGAAGCGCCCGGCCCATTCTCGTTCGGCGACCGGGGGCGGGTGGCGCGCATCCTGACGGCGGCCGGCTTCGCCGATATCACTATCGAGCCCTTCGATGCTTCTATCCCGTTGGGCGAGGGCGGGACGCGGGACGCGGCGATCGACGACGCGCTGGAGATGACACTCGAGGTCGGCCCGCTGTCGCGCGCGCTCGCTGATCAGCCCGACGACGTCCGCGCCCGCGCCTCGGTCGCGGTTCGTGCCGCCTTCGCGGACCGCCCCGGCGAGCGGTCGGTGATGATCGACGGCGCGGCGTGGATCGTCACGACGCGCAATCCGGCAAGCTGACAGGGATTAACAGGGGGGAGACGCCCCGTCTCGATGGCTCGGCGTCGGCCGTGGCGATCGACCCCGCACCGCTTACGGCCGGAACGCAGAGGAGGTAGGGCGGCGGGCTTTTCTCCCAGGTCGCACCGCTGCCATTGATTTAGATCGCGCTCATCGGCGACTACCTCTGGAACGAAACTAACCGCCCCCTCGCCAGAGCTATGGGAAGAGAGAAATTTCCATGAGCCCCTGCAACCCCAATCACGACGAGTTTGCGATCATGTCCGGTCAGCGCGGCGAATAACGCCTTTATCGGCAATCATCGCAGAGCACCTCGCAACATCTGGCAGGACGCGCAGGCGGCACAACGCCGCCTGCTGGGGGATACGTCCCGCGGCCTCGTTCCATTGGGGGAGGAACGCGACCGAAGAGGTTTGCCACGCATGCCAAGTGTCAGTCGGCGCGCGGGACTGTATGGCGGATAATTTGCGGCATCGCGCGTCATCTCTGACCTTGTCCTCGCCTCGATTGCTCGGGATGGAAGGCGATAGCCGCGTGATCGTTGGAGGCCTGTGGCTCCTCGTCATCGGTCTTATCGTGCGGGTCGGACCAGTGCACGAGACGTTTCAGCCACTCGTGCAGGTCGTCGACGAAGGTGAAAATGACCGGGATCACGATAAGGCTGAGCAGCGTCGACATGATCACGCCGCCGATCACCACGATTGCCATCGGCTGTCGAAAGCTTGAATCGCCACCCGTCAGGCTGAGAGCCGCCGGAAGCATACCGAATGCCATGGCAATGGTGGTCATGACGATCGGCCGAGCGCGTTTGTGGCAGGCATCCACCAGGGCGTCAAACCGCGACATGCCCTGGTGGCGCGACATGATCGCATATTCGATGAGAAGGATAGAGTTCTTCGTCACCACGCCCATCAGCATGAGCAGGCCGATGACGGCCGGCATGGAGAAGCTGGTTCCAGTCACGACGAGCGGTACCAATGCCCCGCCAAGGGAGAGCGGCAGAGCCATCAGCAGAGTAAGCGGCTGAAGGAAGTCGTGGAAGAGCACGACGAGAACCGCATAGATGCAGAACACGCCGATCGCCATTGCGAGCGCGAAGCTTTGGAAGAGTTCCGAGCTGCGCTGAAGCTCGCCCTGTTCAACAAGCGTGACGCCCGGCGGCAGATGCCGAAGTGCCGACAGCGCCTGTGCCTCGCGGTTGACGTCGCCGAGGATGCGGCCGTTGAGTTCGACGGACACCGTTACATTGCGCATGCGGTCGATTCGATCGATTTCGGAGGGGCTGCCGCCGATCCTCACATCGGCGATCGATCCGAGATCGACATTGCCGTGCGTTCCCGCCACGCGCATGTTCTTGATGTCGTCCAGATTGGTGCGCGTCTCGGGCGAGAAGCGGACGACGATGGGAATCTGCCGCTGAGGCAAGTTGAGCTTCGGCAGATCGGAGGAATATTCCCCGTTCGTCGCCACGCGCACCGCCTCGGCGACGGCGCTCGACGTGACTCCGAGTGCGGCGCTGCGCGCAAAGTCGGGTGTGATCTGGATCTCGGGCGCCTGCCGGGCCGCCGTCGACGTCACCGCGCCGATGCCCTTCAGTGAGCGGAGCTGTTCCTCGAGCGCCGTGCTGGCGCTGTCGAGGACATTTGCGTCGTCGCCTGCCAGTGTGATCTCGAGTTTCGTGCCATTGCCGCCGCCGCCGACCTCGACGCGCACGCCAGGGAGGACGGAGAGCGCCTGTCGGATGTCGCTTTCGATTTCCGATTGCTTGCGGCCGCGCTCGTCGACGGGCGGCAGCACGGCAACGAGCGTCGCCGATCCGACATCGCTCGTGGTGCTGGCATCGGGGCCGCCGCCCGAGGAGGTTGAACCGACGGCGGAAAAGACATGCGTGACGTCAGGAAGCTTGCCGACAATATCCGCGGCCCGCCTTGCCGTTGCATCCGTCTGCTCGATGGTGGCGCCCGGCTGCATGGTCAGCGTGATCTGGGTTCGTGCGTCGTCGGACGCGGGCAGGAAGCCCGATTTCAGCAGGGGGATGGTCGCAAGCGAGAGCGCCACGACGACGGCGGTGACGGCCACGGTCGTCTTCCGGCGGTTCATGGCGGCCTTCACGATTGCTATATAGGCACGCATGATCCGGCCATCCTTCTCTTCCGTCGGATGGGCCTTCATGAAATAGGCGGCCATCATCGGCGTCAGCAGGCGCGCGACCACGAGCGAGGCGAGCACCGCAACGGCGGCGGTAATGCCGAACTGGCGGAAAATAAGGCCCGGTATGCCCCTCATGAAGGCCGTCGGCAGGAAGACCGAGACCAGCGTGAAGGTGGTTGCGATGACGGCTAGCCCAATCTCGTTGGCTGCTTCGAGGGCGGCATCGATCGGCCGTTTGCCCATCTGCAGGTGGCGGGCGATGTTCTCGATCTCGACGATTGCATCGTCGACAAGGATGCCGACCACCAGCGACAATGCAAGCAGCGTGACGATATTCAGGCTGAAGCCGGCGAAATACATGATGAGGAAGGTCGGTATGACAGACAGAGGCAGCGCCACGGCCGACAGGATCGTCGCTCGCCAGTCCCGCAGGAAAAGCCAGACGACGATGATCGCCAGGATCGCACCTTCGTAGAGCATGTGCATCGAACCATCGTAATTGCCGATGATCGGTCCGATCGTGCTGTAAGCCTCGTCAATCTGCACGTTGGAATGCTTGGCTGCGAACTGTTTGACCGCCTGGTCGACGGCGGCAGCAACACCGCTGTCGGAAAAGCCGTTCGAGCGCTTGATCTCGACCGCGATCACCGGCTTGCCGTCGAGATAGGCCATCGAAGAGCGTTCAGCGAAGCTGTCGGTGACGGATGCGACGTCGTCGAGGCGAACCTGCTGGCCGTTCGCCAGGGGGATTTTCAGCCCCTTCAGCGCTTCGACCGACGGCAGGGCGCCAAGCGTGCGCAAGGTCTGGCGGGTGCCGCCGATCTCACCGAGGCCGCCTGACGTATCCGTCTGCACCGCTTTCAGCTGCGATGATACGGTGGCCGCGGTGACGCCGAGCGACGCCATCGTTCCGGCATCGAGATCCACATGGACCTCGCGGTCGATGCCGCCGATGCGGTTCACTTGCCCGACGCCGGGCACCGACAGCAGCGCCTTGGTCAGATCATTGTCGACGAACCAGGAAAGTTCGGTCTCGTTGAGAGCGGTCGAGCGGACGGCATAGGTGACCAAAGCGGAGCTCTGTACCGTGACCTTGCTGACGCTCGGTGTTTCCATCTGCGCCGGCAGGTCACCCTTGACGCTGTCGACGGCATTGCGAACTTCGTTCAGGGCCGTTTCGCTGTCTTTTTCCAGCTTGAAGGACACCTTGATCGACACGGTGCCGTCGGTGATCGTCGTCGTGATGTGGTCGAGATAGCTGAGTGCGGCGAGACTATCCTCGATCTTGCGGGCGACCTCGGTTTCGAGCTGCGCCGGTGCCGCACCTTCGAGCGTGGCGGTGACATTGATCGTGGGAAGGTCCATATCGGGGAAGTTCTGGATCGGCAGCTGCTTGAAGGCCAGGAGGCCACCAACGGTCAGCATCAAAAACAGCAATATCGCCGGTACGGGATTGCGGATCGACCAAGCTGAGAAGTTCATCAGTTTTTCTCCGCAATCTTCACGAGGTCATTGTCAGAGAGGAACGCGCCGCCCGAGGTCACTACCTTCGACGAGCGGTCGATGCCGGAAACGATTTCCACCTCGCCGTTGTTGCGGCGGCCTGTTTCCACCCTGACCCTTTGCACCCGCTGATCGACGCCTGAAGTGAAGAGGTAGCTGATCCCGTCCCGGAACACGATCGCCGTCTCGGGTACGGTCAGCGCCGAAGAGGTCTGCAGTTCGATGTTGCCGGTGACATAGAGACCTGTGCGCGGACGGACATCCGCGGGAAGCGCGACATAGACGATTGCGCGGCTGGTATCGGTGCTCACCGCAGGTCCAACAAGTCGCACCTTGCCGTCGATGACCTGGCCCTCCGGACCGCTGATCTTGACCCTCATGCCCTCCGAAATGCGCGGGAGATAACGGGCTGAAACTTCGGCCTGCCATTCCACACGCTGCTGGCGCACCATGCGAAATAACTCCGTGCCCGCGGAGACGACTGCGCCGAGATCGGCGGACCGCGAGGTTATCAGGCCGTCATCAACGGCGGTGACAGTGGTCTGCGCAAGCTTGATCTTTTCGCTGCCGAGTGCGGCCTCTTCGGATGCAAGGCTTGCCGTCGCCGTCTGCTCGTCGGCCAGGTATTCGACGATCTTTTCGTCGGAAAGCGCGCCGGAAGAACGCAGCTGCCGTGCCCGGTCAGCATTGGCCTTGGCCTTCGAAAGACTTGCCTTGGCGTTCTCGACGGCCGCCTCCTGCTTGCGAAGATCGGCCATCACGCTTTCCTGGGAGAGCCGAACGAGCGTCTGTCCCTTCGTGACCACGGAGCCGACGTCGGCCAGGACATCGGTTATCCGCAGGCCGCTCGTTTCGGAGGCGATGACCGCTTCCTGCCAGGGTTTCAGCCACCCACTCGCCGGAACGGTCTCGGGCCAGTCCCGTTGCGCCGGCGTCGTCAGAGAGACGGTGAGAGCCGTTGCCGTGGGTTGTTCCGCCATGGCAAAACGCACGGGGGAGACAAGAGCTGCCGCAACAAATGCAGCGGCAAGTATTTTGGAGGGTCTTCTCAACAAAGCATTCCTTGTGGTCAAAGGCATCTGTGGCCTTTGCGATCCGCGCGAAGAGGACGAAGGACTGCCCCTCATGTCGAGGCGATCCGTCCTGGTCCGCATCCATGTCATGGCAGGATAAGTAACGGGGCGAACGTTAAGCGCGGTCAAGTTCGTGTTAAGTTAGGTAAAACTTGGCCGGTCGAGCGTGTCTGTGCTGTATGGCTTGCCCGGATTCGAGCATGATGCCGAAAAGTGTAAGCGGTTTTCGGACGACATCATGCTCTAACTCTTAAATGTAGAACAGGATGCAGATTTTAGGCCGAGCCGGCCTAAATCATCCTGTTCTAATGACGGACAACGCAAATGAACAAGGTTCTCCTCATCGACGACGATGCCGAGCTGACGACGCTTCTGCAGGAATATCTGGTGGAGGAAGGATATGATGTCGCAACGGATACGGATGGTCGCGCCGCCATCGCCGCGGCTGCCGGCAATACGGTCGATATCATCGTGCTCGACATCATGATGCCGCGGATGAACGGCATCGAGGTCCTGCAGCGGATCAGGAAGCTGAGCCAGGTGCCCGTCCTGATGCTGACCGCAAGGGGCGACGACGTGGACAGGATATCGGGCCTCAATCTCGGCGCCGACGACTACGTGCCGAAACCATGCTCGCCCGGCGAACTGGCGGCAAGGCTGCGGGCGATCCTGCGCCGTGCGGGTCAGCCGGCGGCGGGCGCATCGACCGACACGATCACGGCGGGACAGCTCGTAATCCACTCCGGCAGCAGAAGCGCCGAATGGCGCGGTGAGGCTTTGGAACTGACCGGCACCGAATTCGGCCTGCTCGAAGTTCTCGCCCGCAGCGCCGGCCAGTTGGTATCGAAGCAGGATATTTCGAAGCGGGCATTCGGAAAACCGCTCACGCCGTTCGATCGCCGTATCGACGTCCACATCAGCAGCGTTCGCCAGAAACTCGGGCTGCGGGAGGACGGGCAATCCTGGATCCAGTCCGTCCGCGGTCAGGGTTATCAACTGCTGTTGGATTGACCATGCCCCGGCTTTTCTGGAAATTCTTCAGGATTATTTGGCTGACGCTGGCGGCAAGCCTTGCTGCCATTATCCTCATCGTCAAACTCCTTCAGGCGGTTCCCTTCGCAAGCGAGCTGGAACATGAGCGGCGGACGCTGGTGCTGAACCTGACTGCAAACATTCTGGCCGAGGACGGCGAAGCCGCCGCGGCGCGCTTCGTGAGCACAAGCGAGAAGACACAGCCGCTCGGCCTGACCCTGTCGAAGCATGACGACGCCGACGCCTGCGGCGAGAACAACACGGTCATCACCCGTTCCGTGCCGAAGGATGGGGTCTGCTATTGGCTTTCCGTATCGGCTCCGGCCGGTTCCACCTTCGACAGCCTTGGCCCATTTCTACCGTGGCTCACCATCCTGGTCGCCAGCACGATCGCGGCTGGCGCACTGGCGCGATACCTCATTCGTCCCGTCGTGCATCTGCGCGATGGCTTGAGCGCGCTTGCCCATGGCCGCTTCGACTTCCGCATCGGCGACAAGATGGCCGGGCGAAAGGATGAAGTCACCGCACTTGCCTATGATTTCGATGCGAGCGCCGCCCGGCTTCAGGAGCTCCAGGATGCGCAACAGAGGCTGTTCCATGACGTCTCCCACGAACTGCGCTCGCCTTTGTCCCGCCTGCAGGCGGCTGTTGGCGTGCTTCGACAAAGCCCGGCTAAACTCGGCGTCATGCTGGACCGTATGGACCGGGAGGTCGAACGGCTCGATACGTTGGTGGGGGAGGTTCTGACCCTTGCGAGGTTGACGGCGGGATCCGGCCGGCCGCTGAAGACACAGACCCTCGACATCATCGAGCTCCTCAACGAAATTCTCGGCGACGCGGCATTCGAAGCCCATGCGCGCGAGGTGGAGATCACGACGAGCGTTGACGGCATCTTTCGGGCCGAGGTGGAAGGGGAACTGATCTATAGGGCGCTCGAAAACGTCGTCCGCAACGCCGTGAAATATACGGCCGAGCATTCGCGCGTAACGGTCGCCTGCGAGACGATGGCCGATCGCCTCAGGATCTGCGTCACCGATCAGGGGCCAGGCGTCGGGCGGGATGAGCTCGAACGGATTTTCCAGCCGTTTTCCCGCGGCAAGGATGCCATGCCGCGCGGCGGATATGGTCTCGGCCTTGCTATCGCCAGGCAGGCGATCGAGCGTCACGGCGGGCGTGTGCATGCCTCGCTACCGGAAGCCGGCGGCCTGGCGATCACGCTCGAGCTTCCGAGGCGGCCGATGCCTTATGGTGCGACCGGCGCTGAAAGCTGATCCTTATCGTGCCGCTAGCACGCATACGGATTTTACCCAACTTTACAGTTTCTTAACCGCCATTAACGCTGGTCTGGCTAAGCCTGACGGACGATCCCGGTTCAGAAGGCTTGCCCGTGAGTACGTCGCTTCGCACAAGAATTTCATCCCTCCGCTACGCCGCATCCGCACTGACACTTCTTCTGGCAGGTTGCGTCAGCGGTCCGGATCACGTCCCCCCGCAAATGCCGCTTCCCGCGAATTTCGAAGAGGGGGGCAAGAAGAGCAACGGTCATGTCGTGACGGCAGAGTGGTGGACGGCCTATCGCGACAAGCCGCTCGACGGTCTGGTGACCCATGGCCTTCGCGAGAACCTCGATGTGCTGCAGGCGCTCGAAAACATCAATTCGGCCTCCGCCAACGTCACGATCGCGGGCGCCGGCGGTCTGCCGAGCCTGACCGTCGGTGCGTCGCACACACTGTCCGGCGAGAAGGGCCGGCTGCGCACGACGGTCGGCACCACGAACACATCAGGCGGCGAAGCCAGCCTGTCCTGGCTGCTCGACTTTTTCGGCCAGTATCGTCGTTCCAGGGAAAGTGCAATCGCCTCGCTCGGGGCCGCGTATGCGACGGCCGACAATGCCAAGCTCACCTTCCTCAAGGACCTTGTCGAGAGCTATATCGACGCCCGCTATTATCAGGAGCGCATCGCGCTTTCGCAAGCGAATCTGAAATCCCGCCAGCAGACGTATGAACTCACGCAGCTGCAGTTGAGGGCTGGTGCTGCCTCCCGCCCTGACGTCGTTCAGGCCGAGGGCCTCGTGAAGTCGACGAAGTCGGAAATTCCCGGCCTTCAGCAGAGCTTCACGGAATCGGCCCATCACATCGCCACGCTCATCGGAATGCCGGCATCCTCGCTGATGGGTGAGCTGCAGAAGCGTGCGGGCCAGCCGGTCTTTCGCGGCGATCTTCGCGCCGGTATTCCGGCCGACCTCATCCGGAACCGTCCCGATATTCGCATGGCCGAACGCGAACTGGCGGCCGCCGTTGCCGATATCGGCGCGGCCGAAGCCCAGCTCTATCCGTCAATCACCTTGTCCGGCTCGATCTCGCCGAGCTGGGTCAAATCGTCTGGCGCCAGCGGCGGAAGTCTGACCAGCTGGTCGTTCGGGCCATCGCTCAACCTGCCGATCTTCGATGGCGGCACGTTGCGCGCCAATGTCGAGATCGAAAAATCCGACGCCAAAGCTCAATATCTCGCCTGGAAAGCGGCGGTGCTGAACGGCGTCGAAGAAGTCGAAAACGCGCTGACGGCCGTTCGTCGCGACACGCAGACGCTGGAGCCGCTGCGCCGGCAGGTGCAGACGGCGCAGGAATCGCTCGCGCTTTCGACCACCAGCTACAAGGATGGCGCCTCGTCGCTGCTCGATATCCTGGACGCGCAGCGTTCGGTCTCCGATGCTCAGGCAAGCCTTGCCGCCACGGTGCAGCAGGTTGCCAAGGACTATGTGGATCTTTACGTCGCCATCGGCGCCGGCTATCTGGAACCGCAGCATGTCGCCGCCAAACCGACCACAAAGTCGGGCTAATCTGCACTCTAACGTCCGGCACTCGCCAAAATGCGGTGCGCGAGCTTCAGATGCGGCAGGTCGAGCATGCGGCCGTCGAGCTGGATGACGCCGGCGTCGGGACTGGCGGCAAAGGCTGCGGTGACCTTCTCCGCCCAGGCGATTTCGAAGGCATCCGGCGTGAAGGCGTGATTGATCGTTTCCACCTGGCTCGGATGGATGGCCATCATGCCGGAGAAGCCGTCGCGCCGGGCGCGGCCGACATAGGCCCGCAGACCATTGAGATCACGAAAATCGGGATAGACGGTATCGATCGCCGGAACGGCCGCGGCGTGGGCTGCAAATAGCGTGAGCGAGCGAGCAAGCTCGTAAGGCGGCGTATAGCGGCCATCCGTCCTGCGCGCGGTCGTAGCTCCAATCGCGGCCGGCAGATCCTCAGCGCCCCAGGTCAGGCCGCAGAGATTATCCGAGACCTCGCGGTAGCTGCCGATTTCGAAGATCGCCGATGGCGTTTCGGTTGCGATCGGCAGGATGAGAATGGTAGCGGCGAGGGCGCTTGCAAGCTTCAGCACGGAAGCGGCGCCCTCGGCCTTCGGCAGCATGAGCCCGAAAGGCTGAAGGCCGCTTAGAGCGGCAAGGTCGCCTTCGAATTCCGGCGAGGCGAGAGGATTGATGCGGATGAGAAGCTTGGTCTCGCCGGGACGGCGCTGCACGAATTCATGTACGCTGTCGCGGGCCTTTGGTTTGTTCGGCGGCGCAACCGAATCCTCCAGATCCAGGATGACGGCATCGGCGCCCGAGGCGAGCGCTTTTGCGAAACGTTCCGGCCGATCGCCGGGCACGAAGAGCAGCGAGCGCAGCCTCATGACGGTTTCCTCTTCAGCATCGCCGTGCGCAGGCACTGGCAGACGACCTCGTCGCGCTGGTTCAAGGTGACATGCCGGAAGGTGACGAGGCCGGCATCGGGGCGGGAGTTCGAGCGGCGCAACTCCGTCACCTCGGTTTCGACCCGCAGCGTATCGCCGATGAAGACCGGTTTCGGCATCGTCACCTTGTCATAACCGAGATTGGTGACGAGCGTGCCGAGCGTCGTGTCGCCGACCGAAAGGCCGACGGTGAGCGCAAAGGTGAAGGTGCCGTTGACGACGATCCGGCCGAATTCGGTGCCGGCGGCATAATCGGCATCGAGATGCAGCGGCTGCGGATTGTGGGAAAGCGTGGTGAACAACAGGTTGTCGGTCTCGGTGACCGTGCGGCGGATCTCATGAGCGATGCGGTCGCCGACCGCCCATTCGTCGAAATAGCGGCCGGCCATCACTCCTGCTCCTTGATGACGGTGACGACCAGCTGGTTTTCCGAAACACGGACGCTGGAGGAAACCTGCAATTTCCCGACGATGCCGTCGAAGGGCGCGCGCAGCGCATGTTCCATTTTCATCGCTTCCACAGTCAGCAGACGGTCGCCCTTGGTGACACGGTCGCCTTCGGCGACATCCACCGAGATGACGAGGCCTGGCATCGGCGAGAGGATCGCGCCATCGCCCGCGCCGTGATTTGCCTCGATTTCGCCCGCATGGGGAAGGCCGATCGGCCAGGCATTGCCCGCGTCGAAAAGCACTGTCGCCTCGTCCATCTCGACGGCATTTGCTTCGAGATCGGCGCGCGCGCGTCCCCAATGAAGGTGACCGTCGATGCGCAGGCGCACGCGGCTGTCGCCTGGCCCAGCGATGCGGAAGCCGGTCAGCGCGGACCAGGGATCGCCATGTGCAGCCTTCGAAAGTGCCGTGGCCGCCCTGTCGATGACGCTTTCATCGGGCTCCCTTGTTACAAGGCTTTCGCCGTGTCGGTCGAGGAAGCCGGTGTCGATCCGTGCGGCGCGAAAATCCGGCTCGATGGCGATGCGGGCGAGAAGGCCGGCATTGGATCTGACCGGCCAGACCTCGATCTCGGCGCAGGCGACTGCGAGCTTCGAAAGCGCTGTCTCGCGGTTCGGCCCATGCGCGATGATCTTGGCGATCATCGGATCGTAAAAAGCGGTGATCTCATCGCCCTCAACGACGCCGCTGTCGACGCGGACGGTTCTGGGGAGTTTGAGATGTTCGAGCCGGCCAATCGAGGGCAGGTAGCCGGCGCCAGGATTTTCGGCATAGAGCCGGGCTTCGAAGGCCCAGCCGCTCATGACGATCTCATCCTGGCTTTTCGGCAGCGGCTCGCCGCTCGCGACCTTCAGCTGCCAGAGCACCAGATCCTCGCCGGTGATTGCTTCAGTGACCGGATGCTCCACTTGCAGGCGCGTGTTCATCTCCATGAACCAGATACGATCGGGATGCAGGCCTTGGGAAGCGTCGGCGATGAATTCGATGGTGCCGGCGCCGACATAGTTCACCGCTTTTGCCGCCCTCACCGCCGCATCGCAGATCGCAGCGCGGGTAACGGCATCGAGCCCTGGGGCAGGGGCTTCCTCCATGACTTTCTGATGGCGGCGCTGCAGCGAGCAGTCGCGCTCGAAGAGGTGGACGCAGTTGCCATGCTGGTCGGCGAAAACCTGCACCTCGATGTGGCGCGGATTGGCGATATATCGTTCGATCAAAACGCGATCGTCGCCGAAGGAGGCCGCTGCCTCACGGCGGCAGGAGACGAGAAGCTCGCTGAAATCCTCACGCCGGTCGACACGGCGCATGCCCTTGCCGCCGCCGCCGGCAACCGCCTTGATGAGCACGGGATAACCGGTGGCATCGGCCTCGGCCGCCAGCCTTGCTTCGCTCTGGTCCGGCCCGAGATAGCCGGGGGTCACCGGCACGCCGGCTGCCTGCATCAGTTCCTTCGCGGCGTCTTTAAGCCCCATCGCCCGGATGGCAGCCGGCGGCGCGCCGACCCAGAGAATGCCGGCCTTCTCGACCGCTTCGGCAAATTCGGCATTCTCCGAAAGAAAACCGTAGCCCGGATGGATTGCGGCCGCGCCGGTTTTGCGGGCTGCTTCGAGGATGCGTGCCTCAGACAGATAGCTTTCGCGGGCCGGCGGCGGCCCGATGGCGACCGCTTCGTCCGCCTCCCGCACGAAGGGCAGGCCGGCGTCGGCCTCGGAGTAGACGGCGATCGTGCGGATGCCGGCAGCCTTTGCCGTGCGGATGATGCGGCGGGCGATTTCGCCCCGGTTGGCGATGAGCAGGCTTTCCATCATGCCGCCTCACATCCGGAACACGCCGAAGCGCGGCCCTTTCGGGATCGGCGCATTCAGGCAGGCGGAGAAAGCAAGGCCGAGCACGTCCCGCGTCCGACTGGGATCGATGATGCCGTCGTCCCAGAGGCGGGCGGTGGCATAATAGGGATTGCCTTCGGCCTCGTAGCTGGCGCGGATCGGCGCCTTGAAAGCCTCCTCTTCTTTGACAGGCCAATTCTCTCCGCGCGCCTCCAGCGCGTCGCGGCGGATGGTGGCGAGCACGGAAGCCGCCTGTTCGCCGCCCATGACGCTGATGCGGCTGTTCGGCCAGGTGAAGAGGAAACGCGGGCGATAGGCGCGGCCGCACATGCCGTAATTGCCCGCGCCGAAACTGCCGCCGATGATGACGGTGACCTTCGGCACGGTCGCCGTCGCGACCGCCGTCACCAGCTTTGCCCCGTCCTTGGCGATGCCGCCGGCCTCATAGCGGCCGCCGACCATGAAACCGGAGATATTCTGCAGGAACAGCAACGGCACGCGGCGCTGACAGGCGAGCTCGATGAAATGCGCACCCTTCAGCGCGCTTTCGGAAAAGAGCACGCCATTATTGGCGATGACGGCGACCGGCATGCCCCAGATGCGGGCGAAGCCGCAGATCAGCGTGGAGCCGTAGAGCGGCTTGAACTCATGCAGTTCCGAGCCGTCGACGATCCTGCCGATCACCTCGCGCACGTCATAGGGCGAGCGCACGTCATCGGGGATGAGGCCAAGGAGATCGTCCGCATCGAGTTTCGGCGGCCGCGGAGGCTGGATGTCGATATCGACAGATTTGACGCTGTTGAGGCTGGCGACGATGTCGCGCATGAGGAGGAGCGCATGTTCGTCATTCTCGGCGACATGATCGACAACGCCGGAGCGGCGGCCATGGGTCTCGGCGCCGCCGAGCTCTTCGGCCGAGATGATCTCGCCGGTGGCGGCTTTGACCAGTGGCGGACCTGCGAGGAAGATCGTGCCCTGATTGCGCACGATCACCGTCTCGTCGGACATGGCCGGCACGTAGGCGCCACCGGCCGTGCAGCTTCCCATGACGCAGGCGATCTGCGCAATGCCTTCGGCCGACATCTGCGCCTGATTGTAGAAGATCGCGCCGAAATGGTCGCGGTCGGGAAAGACCTCGGCCTGATGCGGAAGATTGGCGCCGCCGCTATCCACCAGATAGAGGCAGGGCAGCCGGTTCTGCAGGGCGATTTCCTGCGCCCTGAGATGTTTCTTGACCGTCATCGGGAAATAGGCGCCGCCCTTTACGGTCGCGTCATTGGCGACGATCATCACCTCGCGGCCGCAAACGCGGCCGATGCCCGATATGATACCGGCGCCCGGCGCCTCGTTGCCATACATGCCGTTGGCCGCCAGCGTGCCGATCTCCAGGAAGGGGCTGCCGGCATCGAGCAGGAGCTGAATGCGGTCGCGCGGCAGGAGCTTGCCCTTGCCGGTATGGCGCTCGCGCGCCGTCGGCGATCCGCCCTCACGCGCTTTCGCAGAACGCTCGTAGAGTTCGTCGATAAGCGCTCGGTTCTTGGCGGTATTGGCTTTGAAGCTTTCGCTGTCGCGATCGATCGCAGTCGAAATCATCGTCATGATGCGATGAGCTCCCGCCCGATCAGATAGCGGCGGATCTCGTTGGTGCCGGCCCCGATATCGTAGAGCTTGGCGTCGCGCAAAAAGCGCTCGACCGGCCATTCCTTGGTATAGCCGGCGCCGCCAAGCGCCTGGATCGCCTCCAGCGACACCTTCACGGCGTTCTCGCTGGCAAAGAGGATCGCGGCGGCCGCATCGGTGCGGGTCGTGCGGCCGGCGTCGCAGGCGCGGGCGACAGAATAGACATAGGCGCGCGCCGAATTCAGCGCCACATACATGTCGGCAATCTTGGCCTGCATCAGCTGGAAATCGCCGATCGGTTTGCCGAACTGCTTGCGATCGCGCACATAGGGCAGCACGACATCAAGGCAGGCCTGCATGATGCCGAGCGGGCCGCCGGCAAGCACGGCGCGCTCGTAATCGAGGCCGGACATTAGGATCTTCACGCCCTCTCCCTCCCTGCCCATCAGCGCCTCGGCCGGCACCTCGCAATCCTGGAAGACCAGTTCGGCCGTATCGCTGCCGCGCATGCCGAGCTTGGAGAGCTTCTTGGAGACGCTGAAGCCGGGCAGGGCTTTTTCGATGATGAAGGCGGAGATGCCTTTCGGACCGGCTGCGGGATCGCTCTTGGCATAGACGACGAGTACGTCGGCATGCGGGGCATTGGTGATCCAGAACTTCGCGCCGTTCAGAATATAGCGGTCGCCTCTCTTCTCAGCACGCAACCGCATGGAGACGACATCCGAACCAGAGCCCACCTCCGACATGGCAAGCGAGCCGACATGCTCGCCCGAGATCAGCTTGGGCAGATGACGGCGCTTCTGCTCCGCCGATCCCCAGCGGCGGATTTGATTGACGCAGAGATTGGAATGGGCGCCGTAGCTGAGGCCAACGGAAGCCGAGGCGCGCGAGACCTCCTCCATGGCGACGACGTGCTCGAGATAGCCGAGACCCGCACCGCCGAATTCCTCCTCGACAGTGATGCCATGCAGGCCGAGTGCGCCCATCTGGGGCCAGAGCTGGCGCGGAAACGTGTTGCTTTCGTCGATTTCGGCTGCCAGCGGAGCTATACGATCGGCTGCAAACCGCGCCGTCGTGTCGCGGATCGCGTCCGCAGTTTCGCCAAGCGAAAAGTCAAACATGGCACTCCTCCCGCTGAAATATGTAGCGCGGGTTGCGGCAGGTTCAAAGTGCTGTTGATTTCGATGCAGGTGAGGCCGTCCAGATCGAAGTCATGCACATGCCATTTCTTGAAAAGATGGGAGATATGGAATATATGGAAATAAAGAACGGAGATGATCCCATGCGACAATTCACGACAGGCGATCTCAACAAGCAGGTCGGCGATGTCACCGATGCTGCGAGCCGGGAACCGGTCGTTCTCACCCGTCATAACAAGCCGCGTTTTGTGCTCATGAGCTATGAGCACTTCGAGCGGATGCGCAGCGGCATGGACCCGCGTCGTGCCCATCACATCTCGGAGATGCCGGACGAACATGCCGAGTTGTTCGGCGAGGCGATCGAGCGGCTGGCGAGGGGTGAAGGCTACGACGATGAGCCATGAGTTTCGCCCCGGGGAAGTGATATCCTATCCCTATCTCTGGGCATGGCAGCAGCAGCGTGGCGAAACCGAAGGGCGCAAACAGCGGCCAGTTTGTGTCGTGGTCGCGATCCGCAGTGTGGCCGATGGAAATACGCACCTCGTGCTTCTGGCGATCACCACACAGCCACCGCAGGCGGGAAGGGTTGCCTTGGAAATTCCCGATATCGAGCGCCGGCGTGCCGGTCTCGGTGATCTCAAGCAGAGCTGGATCATCATAGACGAATATAATTATGATGTTGTCGAGCAGTCCTGGTACATCGAGCCTTATCAGAAGGCTCTTGGCCGCTTCAGCAAATCCTTCATGATGAAGATTGCCGCCATGTTCGTGAAAGCGCGAAGCCAATCGGATCGCGTCAAGCGGTTCGACTGACATAGATCTGGCCTTCCGCCTCCTCCCGCCGGAAAGCCTCTGGGCTCTTGCCCATCCACTTCCGGAAGGCGCGGAAGAAGGCGCTGGGTTCGGAATAACCCAGCTGCACGGCGATCTCGCCGATCGTCTTCGATGAGTTCAGCAGAAGCTCGACCGCCAGATCGCGGCGGATGTCATCCTTGATGGCGGCATAGCTTTGCCCCTCGTCGTGCAGGCGGTGGCGGAGCGTCGAGGGCGGCATGCGCATGTCGGCGGCAAGTGCTGCAAAACTCGTCCAGGCATTGGGCGTGGCCTGGTTCAAGCGCCGGCGGACGGCGGCGGCGATGCCGGCATCGTAACGGTAGCGCACCAGAATATTGGCGGGGGCGCCGCGCAGGAACTGTTTCAGCGCCTGCTCGCTGCGGGAGATCGGCAGGTCGAGCATGGCGCGGTCGAAGCCGAGGCGGCTGATTGGTTGGGAGAAGCGTACGGGCGCGCCGAAGAACAGTCGGTAGTCGGCCCCTTGCTTGGGTTCGGTGCAGCGGAAATCGACGAGGCGGATCGGAATGCGCCGGCCGACTAGCCAGCAGATGATGCCGTGCAAGATGATCCAATAGGTTCGATAGGCAAAGGCCGAACGCGGGCCGCCGGCATCCCTGAGCTCGATCTCGGCAAGGCCGTCGGCGATGACTAGCTGCCCCCTGGGATCGTCGAGAACGACATCGAGGAAGCGGAGCGCCCGGCGCAGCGCGTGACCGAGCGTCGGCGCGTGCAGCACGCAATGGCAAAGCAGCGTGAAGCTGCCGCTGCGCATCGGGCGCGCGCCCATGCCGAAGAATTCGTCGTCCAGTTCGGCAGCAATTGCCAGCCACAGCGCACCGTAAGTCTCGGCCGAAACCGGCTGGTCGACGGTCGTTGGCAGGCCGACACGGGCGAGGATCGGCTTCGTCGGCTTGCCGAGCCGCCGCAGGCTGTCGAGCGCCTCCTCCACGAAACCCGGCGCGATCATGCGTCGCTCGATCTCAGCCATCCAATCCTCGCTATGGTAAAACTGGCCGAAATTATGGAGCAGTTCTGTCATCGCTTGCAATAGGTGGAGCGAATAGAATCCCTGCTGCCGGTTGCGCCTGGAGGAGGGCGCGTGCCGGCAGGGAGGACCGGATTCATGCTGATCCCAGGAGCAAGTTTCATCGTCACCGGCGGCGGCTCCGGCTTGGGTGCGGCGACGGCGCGCATGCTCCTCGAGTCCGGTGGGCGCGTGACGATCGCCGATCTCAATGTTGAGGCGGGCGAGAATATCGCTCGAGAATTCGGCAGCGATGCCCGCTTCGTCAAGGCCGATGTGACCGATGGCGAGGCTGGAGCAGCAGTGGTCGCAGCGGCTGTCGAAGCCTTCGGCACCCTGCGCGGTCTGGTCAATTGCGCTGGCGTGGCGCCGGCCGAAAAGGTGATCGGCCGTGACGGGCCGCACCGCCTGGAGAGTTTTGCACGCACGATCGGCATCAATCTGATTGGCACCTTCAACATGATCCGGCTCGCCGCCGCCGCGATTCAGACTGGGGAACCGGATGCGGAAGGCGAACGCGGCGTGATCGTCAATACCGCCTCCGTCGCAGCCTTCGACGGTCAGATCGGCCAGGCGGCCTATGCCGCCTCCAAGGGCGGAGTGGCGGCGATGACCCTGCCAATCGCCCGCGAGCTCGCCCGTCACGGCATCCGTGTCGCATCGATCGCGCCCGGTATTTTCGAGACGCCGATGATGGCTGGCATGCCGGCCGAAGTTCAGGCAGCACTCGGCCAGAGCGTGCCCTTTCCGCCGCGGCTCGGCCGGCCGGCGGAATTTGCCGGGCTGGTGCGCCATATCTTTGAAAACAATATGCTGAACGGCGAGGTCATCCGCCTCGACGGCGCATTGCGGATGGGCGCGCGCTGAGCGTCCGCCCCAAGGAGGAAAGATGGCCCTGCAGGATCCTATCGTCATCGTCGGCGCGGCGCGCACGCCGATCGGCAGTTTCCAGGGAGAGCTGAAGGAGGCGACGGCGCCGGAGCTCGGAGCAACGGCGATCCGCGCTGCACTGGAGCGCAGCCGTGTCCCGGCCGAGGCGGTCGAGGAGGTTGTCTTCGGCTGCGTGCTGCCGGCGGGCCTTGGCCAGGCGCCGGCACGTCAGGCGGCGATTAGTGCCGGTCTACCCTTCGCGACGGGGAGCACCACTGTCAACAAAATGTGCGGCTCGGGCATGAAAGCGGTCATGATGGCGCATGACCTGATCGCCGCCGGCAACGCCTCGGTGGCGGTTGCAGGCGGCATGGAAAGCATGACCAACGCGCCCTATCTCCTTGATAGGGCCCGCGGCGGCTACAGGCTCGGCCATGGGCGTGTCGTGGATCATATGTTCCTCGACGGGCTGGAGGATGCTTATGACAAGGGGCGCTTGATGGGCAGCTTCGCGGAGGATTGCGCGGAGGCGTATCAGTTCACGCGCGAGGCGCAGGATAATTACGCCATCGCCTCCCTGACGCGGGCGCAGAAGGCGATCGCCGACGGCTGTTTCGAAAGCGAGATCGTGGCGGTCACGGTCAAATCGGGCAAAGCCGAGCAGGTGGCAAGCCGCGACGAGCAGCCAGGCAAGGCCAAGATCGACAAGATTCCGACGTTGAAGCCCGCCTTCCGCGACGGGGGCACCGTGACTGCAGCCAATTCGAGCTCGATCTCCGACGGTGCGGCAGCCCTGGTGCTGATGCGCCGCTCCGAGGCGGAGCATCGCGGCCTTGTCCCGCTCGCCACCGTCCTCGGCCATGCCACTCATTCGCAAGCGCCCAATCTTTTCGCCACCGCGCCGATCGGCGCGCTGCAGAAGCTTTCCGACCGGACGGGCCTGGCCCTCTCGGATGTCGACCTCTTCGAAATCAACGAGGCTTTCGCCGTTGTCGCCATGGCGGCGATGCGCGATCTCGATCTGCCGCATGAAAAGGTGAACGTGCACGGCGGCGCCTGTGCCCTCGGCCATCCGATCGGCGCATCGGGCGGCCGGATTCTGGTGACGCTGCTTTCAGCATTGGAGCGCTACGATCTGAAGCGCGGCATGGCGGCACTTTGTATCGGCGGCGGCGAGGCGACGGCCGTCGCCATCGAGCGGCACTAGCGGGAAGGAGAAGCCATATGATCCTTTCCGAACTCCAACAGCAGATCTCGGATGTCGCCCGCGACTTTGCCCGCGACCGGCTGGCGCCGGGGGCGGCCAGGCGCGACCGCGAGCATCTCTTCCCGCGTGATGAGCTGAAGGAGATGGGCGAACTCGGGCTGCTCGGCATGCTGGTGCCGGAGGCCTATGGCGGCTCGGATACGGGCGTCGTCGCCTATGCCGCGGCACTCGAGGAGATTGCCGCGGGCGACGGACCCTGTTCGACGATCATGAGTGTGCACAGCTCCGTCGGTTGTGTGCCGATCCTCAAATTCGGCACCGAGGAGCAGCGGCAACGTTTCTTGCCGAAGCTTGCGACCGGCGAGTGGATCGGCGGCTTCGCGCTCACCGAGCCACAAGCCGGTTCCGATGCCTCGAATCTGAAGACCCGGGCCCGGCGTGACGGCGACTACTATGTGATCGACGGCGCCAAACAGTTCATCACTTCGGGAAAGAACGGCAATGTCATCATCGTCTTCGCCATCACCGATCCCGACGCCGGCAAGAAGGGCATCACCGCCTTCATCGTGCCGACGGACACACCCGGCTACGAGGTGATCCGCGTCGAGGAAAAGCTGGGACTGCATTCGACCGACACGTGCCAGATTGCCTTCAACGCAATGCGCATTCCTGCGGATTTGAGGCTGGGTGCAGAGGGCGAAGGCTATCGCATCGCGCTCGCCAATCTCGAGGGCGGGCGGATCGGCATTGCCGCTCAAGCCGTCGGCATGGCGCGGGCCGCTTTCGAGGCGTCGCGTGACTATGCCAGGGAGCGCACCGCCTTCGGCAAGCCGATTTTCGAGCACCAGGCCGTCGCCTTCCGCCTTGCCGATATGGCCGTTCGAATTGAGGCGGCGCGACAGCTCGTCTTTCACGCCGCGTCTCTTCGGGAGGCGGGGCTGCCCTGCCTCTCTGAAGCGTCGATGGCGAAGCTCTTTGCCTCGGAGATGGCCGAACGGGTCTGCTCCGACGCGATCCAGATCCACGGCGGCTACGGCTACATGGCCGATTATCCGGTCGAGCGCATCTACCGCGATGTGCGCATCTGCCAGATCTACGAGGGAACGAGCGACGTCCAGCGCATGGTGATCGCCCGCAATCTATAGGAATGACATCCGGTCCTGCTTCCGGGGAGAGGGGCGGGGCCGGCAAAGGGAGGAAAATAAAAACATGGTGGATTCCGCTCATTTGAGCCTGCATGTCCCCGAACCCGCCGTCCGCCCGGGCGGCCAGCCCGATTTTTCCAACGTCAAGATCGCCAAGGCGGGTTCCGTGCCGCGGCCGGAGGTCGATGTCGCATCCGAGGATATCCGCGATCTCGCCTATTCGATCATCCGTGTCTTGAACCGTGATGGGGAGGCGGTCGGACCCTGGGCCGGGTCGCTCAACGATGAGGAACTGCTGACCGGGCTTCGCAATATGATGAAGCTGCGTGCTTTCGATGCCCGCATGCTGATGGCGCAGCGCCAGGGCAAGACCTCTTTCTACATGCAGCATCTCGGCGAAGAGGCCGTCAGTTGCGCCTTCCGCAAGGCGCTTGCCAAGGGAGACATGAATTTCCCGACCTATCGCCAGGCGGGCCTCTTGATCGCCGACGATTATCCGATGGTCGAGATGATGAACCAGATCTACTCGAACGAAAGCGATCCCCTGCACGGCCGGCAGCTGCCGATCATGTATTCCTCCAAGGAACACGGCTTCTTCACCATCTCGGGCAATCTCGCTACCCAATATGTGCAGGCCGTCGGCTGGGCGATGGCCTCGGCGATCAAGAATGACAGCCGCATTGCCGCGGCCTGGATCGGCGACGGCTCGACGGCGGAATCGGATTTCCACTCGGCGCTCGTCTTCGCCTCGACCTACAAGGCGCCCGTAATCCTCAATATCGTCAACAATCAGTGGGCGATCTCCACCTTCCAAGGAATTGCCCGCGGCGGCTCCGGCACCTTTGCCGCCCGAGGCCTCGGCTTCGGCATTCCGGCGCTCAGGGTCGATGGAAACGATTATCTCGCCGTCCATGCCGTCGCCCGCTGGGCGGCTGAACGCGCCCGGCGCAATCTCGGGCCGACGCTGATCGAACATGTCACTTACCGCGTCGGCGCACATTCGACCTCAGACGATCCGAGCGCCTATCGGCCGAAGACGGAATCGGAAGCCTGGCCGCTCGGCGATCCCGTGTTGCGGCTGAAGAAACATCTGATCGTCAAGGGCGTCTGGTCGGAGGAGCGGCATGTGCAGGCGGAAGCCGAAATCATGGACGAGGTGATCGAGGCGCAGCGCCAGGCCGAGGCGCATGGCACGCTGCATGCCGGTGGCAGGCCTTCGGTGCGCGACATTTTCGAGGGAGTCTATGCCGAGATGCCGGCGCATATCCGTCGCCAGCGGCAGAAGGCGGGGTACTGACATGGCCAGGATGACGATGATCGAGGCCGTGCGCAGCGCCATGGACGTCTCGATGGCGCGTGACGACAATGTCGTGGTTTTCGGCGAGGATGTCGGCTATTTCGGCGGCGTCTTCCGCTGTACCCAGGGCCTGCAAGCAAAATTTGGCAGGACGCGCTGCTTCGATACGCCGATCAGCGAATCCGGAATCGTCGGCACGGCGATCGGCATGGCGGCCTATGGGCTGAAGCCATGCGTCGAAATCCAGTTCGCCGATTACATGTATCCGGCCTATGACCAGCTGACGCAGGAGGCGGCGCGCATCCGCTATCGCTCGAACGGCGATTTCACCTGCCCGATCGTTGTGCGCATGCCCACAGGCGGCGGCATCTTCGGCGGCCAGACGCACAGCCAGAGCCCGGAAGCGCTTTTTACCCATGTCTGCGGGCTGAAAGTGATAGTGCCGTCCAATCCCTATGACGCCAAGGGCCTGCTGATCGCGGCGATCGAGGATCCCGATCCGGTCATGTTCCTGGAGCCGAAGCGGCTCTATAACGGTCCCTTCGACGGTCATCATGAGCGGCCGGTGACGCCCTGGTCGAAACACGATCTCGGCGAGGTGCCCGACGGCCATTACACCATCCCGATCGGCAAGGCCGAGGTGCGGCGCGAGGGCTCGGCGGTGACCGTCATCGCCTATGGCACCATGGTGCATGTGGCGCTTGCCGCGGCCGAGGACACCGGCATCGATGCCGAGGTGATTGATTTGAGAAGCCTGCTGCCGCTCGATCTCGATACAATCGTCAGATCGGTCGCCAAGACCGGGCGCTGCGTCGTGGTTCATGAGGCGACCCTGACGTCGGGCTTCGGCGCCGAGGTCGTGTCGCTGGTCCAGGAACATTGCTTCTATCATCTCGAAGCGCCTGTTGTGCGCGTCGCCGGCTGGGACACGCCCTATCCGCATGCGCAGGAATGGGACTATTTCCCCGGCCCCGGCCGGGTCGGGCGGGCGCTGGCCGAAGTCATGGAGGCCTGAGCCATGGGCGAATTCATCATCAAGATGCCCGATGTCGGGGAAGGGGTGGCCGAGGCCGAATTGGTGGAATGGCACGTGAAGACGGGAGATCCCGTCCGCGAGGACATGGTGATCGCCGCCGTGATGACCGACAAGGCGACCGTGGAAATTCCCTCTCCGGTCAACGGCACCGTCATCTGGCTCGCCGGCGAGGTCGGGGACCGCATCGCGGTCAAGGCGCCGCTGGTGCGGATCGAGACGGGAGGTGCCGGCGAGGCACAACCGATGCGGATCTCGCAGGCGCCGACCGCCGAAGTGGTCAAAGCGGAAATCGCGAGACCCGCCCCGACCGCGCCGGTCTCCGCAGCGCCGGCTGCTGCCGCGCCGCCCGTCGAAAAACCGCTTGCTGCCCCTTCCGTTCGGCTCTTTGCCAGGGAAAGCGGTGTCGATCTCAGGCAGGTGCAGGGGAGCGGGCCGGCCGGACGTATCCTGCGCGAAGACGTCGAGCAATTCCTGGTGCAAGGCGCCGCTCCTGTCCTCGTCAAGGGCGGATCCGTCAAGAAGACCGCGACCGAGGAGGTCAAGCTCACCGGACTGCGCCGCCGCATCGCCGAAAAGATGGTGCTTTCCACCTCGCGCATTCCCCACATTACCTATGTGGAGGAAGTCGACGTGACGGCGCTGGAGGAGCTGCGCGCCACCATGAACGGCGACCGCAGGGAAGGACATCCGAAGCTGACGGTTCTCCCCTTTCTGTTGCGGGCGCTGGTCAAGGCCATCTCCGAGCAGCCGGAGGTCAACGCCACTTTCGACGACGATGCCGGCATCATCACCCGCCACAGCGCCGTCCATATCGGCATCGCCACGCAGACGCCGGCCGGTCTGACCGTGCCTGTCGTCCGGCATGCGGAGGCGCGCGGCATCTGGGATTGTGCCTCCGAGGTGGTCCGGCTGGCGGAAGCGGCGCGCTCAGGCACGGCGACGCGTGACGAGCTTTCCGGTTCCACCATCACCATCAGTTCGCTGGGCCCACTCGGCGGCATTGTCTCGACGCCCGTCATCAATCATCCCGAAGTGGCGATCATCGGCGTCAACAAGATTGCCACACGGCCGATCTGGGACGGCACCCAATTCGTGCCGCGCAAGATGATGAACCTCTCCTCCAGTTTCGATCATCGCATCATCGACGGCTGGGATGCGGCGACCTTCGTCCAGCGCATCCGCACGCTCCTCGAAACGCCGGCGCTCATTTTCATCGAAGGCTGAGCCATGAAAGAAATTGTCTGCAAGCTCCTCGTCATCGGCGCCGGCCCGGGCGGTTATGTCTGCGCCATCCGCGCCGGACAGCTCGGCATCGATACCGTCATCGTCGAAGCCGGCAAGCCGGGCGGCACCTGCCTCACGGTCGGCTGCATTCCCTCCAAGGCACTGATCCACGCAGCCGAGGAATTCGACGCCACGCAAAAAATGCTGGCCGGCAAGAACCCGATGGGCGTCCGCGTCGAAGGCGCCTCGATCGATCTCGCAAAGACAATCGCCTGGAAGGACGGCATTGTCGGCCGGCTGACGGCTGGCGTCTCCGGGCTGTTGCAGAAGGCGCGGGTGAAGATCGTTCACGGCCGCGCCCACTTCCGTGACGGCAAGACGGTGGAGGTGGAGACCGAAACCGGTCAGCAGATCATCCGCGCCGAGACGGTGGTGATCGCCACCGGATCCGATCCGGTGGAGCTCGCCAATCTGCCTTTCGGCGGCCGCGTCATTTCCTCGACCGAGGCACTGTCGCTGACGGAACTGCCGAAAAAGCTCGTGGTGGTCGGCGGCGGTTATATCGGGCTGGAACTCGGGATAGCGTTTTCGAAGATGGGCTCGGAGGTGAGCGTCGTCGAGGCGACGCCGCAGGTGCTGCCGCTCTATGATGCAGAGTTGGTGCGTCCCGTCATGCGCAAGCTGAGCGAGAGCGGCATCCGATTGCTGGCGGGTGCGAAGGCGATGGCTCTTGCCGATAATGGCGAGGCATTGATCGTTGAAACGTCGGATGGCCGGCGTGAGACACTGCCGGCGGATCGCGTCCTTGTCACTGTCGGCCGCCGCCCCCGAACGGCAGGTTCCGGTCTCGAGGAACTCGACCTCGATCGCGCCGGCCCCTATCTGAGGATCGACGATCAATGCCGCACCTCGATGCGCGGCATTTATGCGATCGGCGATGTGACCGGCGAGCCGATGCTGGCGCATCGGGCGATGGCGCAAGGGGAGATGGTGGCAGAAATCGTTGCAGGCAGGAAGCGGGGCTGGGACAAAAGATGCATTCCCGCCATCTGCTTTACCGATCCTGAGATCGTCACCGTCGGCCTGTCGCCGGTGGAGGCGCGCGCGCAAGGATATGAGATCCGCACCGCCCAGTTTCCATTCAGCGCCAATGGGCGGGCGATGACGATGCTATCTGAGGAGGGCTTCGTGCGCGTCGTCGCCCGCGCCGACACCAATCTGGTCCTCGGCCTGCAGGCCGTGGGGGTAGGGGTCTCAGAACTTTCGGCGGCTTTTGCACTGGCCATCGAGATGGGTGCGCGCCTGGAAGACATCGCCGGCACCATCCACGCGCATCCGACCCGCAGTGAGGCCGTCATGGAGGCGGCGCTGAAGGCTTTGGGAAACGCTTTGCACATCTGATCCGGGCTCCAACGCTTCTTCGGCTGCCGGCTCATTCCGCTAGATCCATTATTTGAGACGAAACCTACAGCTACGACACCAATCATAACCTGCTGTCGCGCAGCCGCATCGGCACTTATATCTGTCCGGCGGCAACGGCGCTGCGTCCGCTACTCCGAAAACGATCCGGTTAATAAGTCGGATCCGAACGGGCACGCGGGCATCGGCCACAACGGTGGACCAGCATTGGATCCCCTTGATAGCATAGATGGCGATACAGACGATGATGGGAAACCAGATTTCCTAGATCCACATCCATACTTCGACGATCGCGAAATTCTACACGTTGCCGTACTGCAAGATATAGGACCCGGAGCAGCACTTGGGCTCGCTCCTGGCCTCGCTGCATCACAATATGAGCAAACTCAAAACGGTGACGGTCTGCTTCCAACACAGCGAAGCGCGGTCGAACGCATCGACAACCGAATCGAAGAGGCTTTAAATGAAGCTCATTTCGATGCGGTTCGAAGAGAGCGAATGGGCCAGGTCGTTGCTATGAATCCCAAAACGGGAAAGCCCTAGATCATATCAAAGAAGTATCAGAGAACCTGGGCGGGCAGATCAAAGATAGTCGGCGCTTCGCCCGAAGGGGTGTTCGCACGCAACTTTTCTCGCTCGGGAACGCTTGTCGTTGATGGTCAGCGGTGGAATTTAATCAAACATGGCTCGGGCTTGCGGTTCGTTAGAGAGGAGCCCGTTCCGCCTGAAACCCACTTGAAAATCGCCGCGCCCAAAGCAAACCGTGGCCGACTATTTCTCTTGGGCGTGGCCTGATTTGGCTCCGACGTTGAAATCCAAGCCTGGATCAATCAACGCCAGTGTCGTTCAATCACTTCGGGTTAATGGCCATCAGATTGCCCAACTCCATCGGGAAGGGAAATAAAATCGTCGAAGTCTTCTCGCTGGCGATGACGTTCAACGTGCTCAAGTACCGAAGTTGCATCGCCTCAGGCTGCTTGGCCAGAATTTCGGCCGCTTCCAGTAGCTTCGCTGCAGCTTGCTGTTCGCCTTCGGCATTGATGACCTTTGCGCGGCGTTCGCGTTCGGCTTCTGCTTGGCGAGCAATCGCACGTATCATCGACTCGTTGATATCCACATGTTTGATCTCGACAGTGGCCACCTTAATTCCCCAAGCATCCGTCTGAGCGTCGAGGATTTCCTGAATATCGGAGTTGAGCCTGTCGCGTTCTGCCAGCATTTCATCGAGGTCGTGCTTGCCGAGCACGGAGCGCAAGGTCGTCTGGGCAAGCTGGCTTGTTGCCATCATGAAATCCTCGACCTGTATTGTCGACTTCTCGGGGTCAATGACCCTGAAGTAGATCACCGCGCTGACACGAACCGAGACATTGTCATGCGAGATGACGTCCTGGCTAGGGACATCGAGTACGCGCGTGCGCAGGTCGACTCGGATCATCTGCTGGACATAGGGGATGAGCAGGAACAAGCCGGGTCCCTTGACCCCGGTAAAGCGGCCAAGTGTGAACACCACGCCGCGTTCATATTCCCTCAGGATCTTTACCGCGGATGCGAGGATGGCGACCGCAATGACAATGGCCACCAAATAGAAGGCAAGATCTGCAAACATATCCATGACTCCTCCTCCTGCGTCCTTGAGCGCCGCTAGGTGTTCTTAGGACGGCTGGCGACCTCGAGCGCCAGCCCATTGCGGCCGGTCACCCTGACAGGGTCACCAGCAACAAGGGGTTCGGCGGAAACTGCCTTCCAGCGTTCGCCATGCGCAATGACGTACCCCGTCAGCCCCGTCCAACTCTCAACTCTGCCGGAAATGCCAATCATCTCCTCTGCACCGGTGGTGACTTGGCGCAAGCGCGAGGTGAATGCCAGGCGAGCAACGACAAGGCTAAAGGCAAGCGTCGCAACTGCAATTGCGCCCAGTAGCGGGCGCGACACTTCCAGGCCGGGTATATCGGTATCAAACAAAATTGTTGCCCCGAGGATGACGGCTATCCCGCCGCCAATGCCGAAAGCGCCGAAGCTTGGCGAATGCGCCTCAGCCACAGTCAATCCCACGCCGAGGAAAATAAGCCCAAGGCCGGCGAAACTCACCGGCAGCAATGCCAGGGCATAGAGACCAAGGAGGAGGCAGATGCCGCCGATCGTGCCAGGAAGCATTGTCCCAGGTGCGAGAAATTCGAAGATCAGGCCGTAGATACCGACCATCATCAGGATGATTGCGATGTTCGGATCGGTAATGACGGAAAGCAGGCGCGTGCGCCAGTCAGGCTCGAATTCCTGCACGGCCAAACCGGCGGTATCGAGCCGGAGGTCCGTTTGACCGACCCGCACCATCCGCCCTTGTGCCTTTGCAAGGAGATCGTTGATATCAACTGCCGTGAAGTCGATGACATGTTCGCGCACCGCCGCAGTCGATGAAAGGCTCGCTGCTTCGCGGACAGCACGCTCTGCCCACTCGGCGTTGCGATTGCGCAATTCCGCAAGCCCACGAATGTAAGCGACTGCGTCGTTAACGGCTTTTGCTTCGTGAGCATTGCCTGGAGCTTCTGCCTGCTTGCCACTCGGTTCGCTCGGCTTCTTTTCGGGTTCCTCGTCACCGCCGAAAGGCTTGACGCCGAGTGCGATCGGTGTCGCGGCGCCGAGATTGGTGCCGGGCGCCATTGCCGCGATGTGGCTTGCGTAGAGAATATAGGTGCCGGCGCTGGCAGCCCGTGCCCCGCTTGGCGCGACGAAACTCGCGACAGGCACCGGCGAGGCAAGGATCGCGCGGATGATTTCCCGCATGGAGGTGTCAAGGCCGCCTGGTGTATCCATTTGCAGGACGATCAGGACCGCTTCACGTTCGCCAGCACGCTGAATGCCTCGTATCACGTAGTCAGCGATAGCAGGCCCAATGGCGCCATTCACCTTGAGGACGACAGAAACGCGGTCGGACGCCGACGGTACGCCGAAGACCCAGGCTGAAAGCAGCAAAAACAACAACATGAAGATTGGCGGTTGCCATCGCCAACACCTCAATCCCCGCGTGCCAATCGGCGGAACGTACATAATATTTAATGTATGTCGGAAATCACAAAGAAAAAGATAGAGGCGTCAAGGGGTCATGTTCAAGCCGTTTGACGCGCCGTAAAGGCTAAGTTGGGATACGAGCCGTGTGGCCTTTGTTTTTTGAAGGTCGCCGGCGGCCAGCGACGCGCATTCCGATCTGATATTGGGAGCAGCAAATCAGTCCGGTTGTTTGATCTCTATAGGGCTTTTCATGATGATTTCATGATGCGGAAACGGGATAGAGATGCCAGCTTTCTTGAAGGCGTCCCACAGCGCCATCAGGACTTGCCCACGAACATTTGTAAGACCGTTCGCTGGATCCGAGATCCAGAAGCGAAGCCGAAAGTCGAGCGACGAAGCGCCGAAAGCAGTCAACCAGCAGACGGGTGGCTTATAATGATTTGCGACGCGGGGCACCGTCGACGCTGTCGCAATGGCGATCTTAACGACTTGATGCGGATCGCTGTTATAGGACGTCCCGAAGTCAACGTCGATCCGGACATAATCACTGGAGAACGACCAGTTGACGACCTGCTGCGATATGAAGTCCTCATTTGGAATGAGGTACTCCTTGCCATCGCGAGTGATGACGGAAACAAACCGCGAGCGCAGGTCACGGATCGACCCGAACGTGTCGCCAAGTGTGATCGTGTCACCCGGCTTGATCGACTTGTCGATCAAGATGATTATGCCGGATATGAAGTTCGATACGACTTTTTGAAGGCCGAAGCCTATTCCGACGCCGACTGCGCCTGAGAAAATGGTCAGCGCCGTCAGGTCGACCCCGGTCGCCGATAGAGCGATGGCTCCAGCGATTATGATCAGGCTGATCTTGATGAATTTGCTGATCAACACCTTGATGGAAGGCGACAAGTCGGCCGACCGCTGAACCCAATGGGAAAGCATATTGCCAAAAAGGATGGCCAACCAGATCAAGGCGATCGCCAGCACGAGGGCTTTGAGCACAAGCAGAAGCGAGAGTCTCACCGTACCCAAAGTAACTGCGAGCCCGTCAAGGGCAGATAGAACCGGGCCGTCAAGACCGACTGCATAAAGAGCGATGTAGCTCCAGCTGCCGATAGCGACGGCGCGTGACAGGGTTGGGTTGCGGATGATTTTGGTCAGGACGGAGATGACGAACCATGCAGCTGCCAACGTCAGAGCCGTGGACACAAGCCAGCGTTGTGAGGGCCATGCGCTCTTGCTCAGCAAGACATTGGCGAGCCACAACCAACCTACGAGGAAAAGCCACATCATCCGGCGCATAGGAGCAATGATGACCCGAAGCAGGTCTGGATTACCCTTGATCTGGCGCGCCTTTGCCTCCATCACAGGCTCTGTGCGTGACGCAAGTAAGGACGCAAAACCCAAGCCCGCCACGATGATCGCAAGCTGAAAGAACGTCCATTCGTTCAGAATGAATGTCGTTAGCCACTGCTCGGCGATCTCGGTCATCTGCCTGATATTCATGATGATGATCCGATGAATGTCAGCTAGAAAAAGCTAGCGCATGAGTTTAGTTCATTTGGAAGAAACTAGCATCAGCATTCCATTTCGTCGCGCGAAAACAGGTCGATGAAACGCTGCTCGCGGGTATCGACCTCGCTCTTGCGCAGCCATGTGCGCCCTCTTTCGCTGAGCTTCAGGCCGAGGATGGATGGTGCTGCGACAAAGTCTTCTTTCTCGCTAAAATATTTTCGCGGCAAATGACACAAGACGTTCATTTGAACACTGTATCAAGCATCCGAGCGGCTCATGGCGAAATCCGCGCGAGTCAATCACGCTTTGGAATCAGGAGGCCCGTTCGGCCTTCGGTTTGCGAGCGCTTCAAATGTTCATTTGAACATTCCGTTTTGCAAAGTGAAACTCGGCTGCTACCATCCACGCGTCTGGAGCGGGAGGCTGCGGACCGAGAGAAGTGGGAGAGATTATGAACAAGATCGCTTTTTTCCTGTCGGCAGGATTGACCAGCCTGTCCTTGTCCGTTCCGGCGATAGCCGCCACGAAGATCCAATGGTGGCACGCAATGGGTGGCGAGAACGGCGCGAAGCTGGAGCAAATTGCCAAGGGCTTCAACGCGTCTCAGTCCGACTATGAAATCGTGCCGGTTTACAAGGGCACCTACGACGAGACGCTGACGGGCGCCATCGCTGCGTTCCGCGCCAACCAGCAGCCGGCCATCGTGCAGGTCTATGAAGTCGGCACCGGCACCATGATGGCAGCACAGGGCGCGGTCTATCCGGTGTATCAGTTGATGAAGGACCAAGGCGAGCCCTGGGACCAGAACAAGTTCATTGCGCCGGTGGTCGGCTACTACTCCGACACCAGCGGCAACGTGTTGTCGCTGCCCTTCAATTCGTCGACGCCGATCATGTATTACAATAAGGATGTCTTCAAGAAAGCCGGGCTCGATCCTGAGACGCCGCCGAAGACATGGGCCGATGTGGAGGCCTTCTCGCGCACGATCATCAAGTCGGGCGCCGCCAAATGCGGCTTCACCAGCGCCTGGATCTCCTGGATTCAGACGGAAAATCTCAACGCCTTGCACGACAAACCCTATTCCACCAAGGCCAACGGTTTCGGCGGCCTGGATGCGGAATTCACCTTCAACAACGATCTGACGATTCGCCATTGGGGGAACCTGAAGAAGTGGCAGGACGAAGGGCTCTTCAAATTCGGCGGACCGGTCGGCGGCGATAACGCGCCTCCAATGTTCTATTCGCAGGAATGCGCGATGTACATGAACTCGTCCGCAGGCCGGGCGGGCGTCATCAACAATGCCAAAGCCTTCAAGGTGGGTTTTGCGCCGCTTCCCTATTATGACGACGTCATCAAGCAGCCGCTCAACTCGATCATCGGCGGCGCCACACTCTGGACGCTGAAGGGGCGCCCGGAAGAGGAATATAAGGGTGTGGCAAAATTCTACACCTATCTGCAGAAGCCGGAAGTTCAGGCCGACTGGCATCAGTTCTCAGGGTATCTGCCGATCACCGAGGCTGCCTACAAGCTGAGCCAGGAGCAGGGATATTACGAAAAGAACCCCGGTGCAGATGTCGGCATCAAGCAGCTGACGCGTGTCACGCCGACCGAAAATTCCAAGGGCATCCGCTTCGGCAATTACGTCCAGGTCCGCGGCATCATCGATGACGAATTCGCGGCATTGCTCGGCGGCAAGAAGACCGCGAAGGAAGCGGTTGATTCCGTCGTCGCGCGCGGCAACGAACAGCTTCGCGATTTCGAATCCGCCAACTAAGGGCTCGGGGCAGGGGCCGCCTGGCCGGACCCTGCCTCTCCATCATTCTGTGAGGGCCCATGCAAACGAAACGAACCGTCTTTCCCAATAGGATCTTGCCTTATCTGCTTATTGCTCCCCAACTTCTGATAACCGTCGTCTTCTTTCTTTGGCCGGCCGCAACCGCCTTCTGGCAGTCGTTCCTCCGCCAGGATGCCTTCGGTTTCAAAACGAACTTCGTCTGGTTTCAGAATTATCGCCGGCTGTTTGCCGACCCGCTCTATATGGACGCCTTTGGCCATACCATGGTCTTCGCCGTCTCGGTGACGATCTTGTCGACGACGATCGCGCTCACTCTGGCGGCCGCGGCCATGCGGGTGCTGCGGACGTCCCGCATCTATTCGACCTTGCTGATCTGGCCTTACGCCGTCGCGCCTGCGATCGCCGGCATACTCTGGTGGTTCATGTTCAATCCCTCGATCGGCATCGTCGCCTATATGCTTCGCAGCATGGGGATCAGCTGGAATCATCTGATCAACCCGGATAATGCGATGGTCCTGATCGTGATCGCCGCTACCTGGAAACAAATTTCCTATAACTTTCTGTTTTTCCTGGCCGCGCTGCAATCCGTGCCGCGCTCGCTTCAGGAAGCCGGCGCCATCGATGGCGCCGGCCCGGTGAAGCGTTTTTGGACGATCGTGTTTCCGCTGATCTCGCCGACAACCTTCTATCTGGTCGTCATCAACATCGTTTACGCCATGTTCGATACTTTCGGCATCGTTCATGCGACGACGCAGGGCGGACCGGCGCGCGCCACCGAAATTCTCGTCTACAAGGTTTATTTTGACGGTTTCATCGGGCTCAACCTGGGCTCCTCGGCAGCGCAGTCGGTCATACTCATGATCATCGTTGTTGCCCTGACCGCGATCCAGTTCCGCTTCATCGAACGCCGCGTGCAATATTGAGGAGCGTCAAAGGTGGTCGAAAATCGTCCTTTCCTGAATTTCCTGGCTCACATCGTCCTTATCCTCGGCGTCACGATCGTGATCTTCCCGGTCTATATCGCCTTTATCGCATCGAGCCACGGCCCCAACGACTTTCTGTCCGGTCTCGTGCCGCTGGCGCCGGGACCGCACCTCATCGAGAACTATTCGACCATGCTGTCATCGGGGATGACGAGTTCCGGCGCGCCGCCGATCGGGCCGATGCTGCTCAATTCATTTATCATGGCCGTTGGCGTTGCGGTTGGAAAGATTGCCATTTCCATTCTTTCCGCCTTCGCCATCGTCTATTTCCGATTTCCCTTTCGCACGCTCGCCTTCTGGATGATCTTCATCACCCTGATGCTGCCGGTCGAGGTGCGCATCGTGCCGACCTACAAGGTGGTCGCCGACCTCGGAATGCTGAACAATTACGGCGGGCTCATTATTCCGCTGATCGCGTCGGCGACGGCCACCTTCCTGTTTCGACAGTTTTTCCTCACTGTGCCCGACGAGCTGATGGAGGCTGCGCGCGTCGACGGGGCGGGGCCGATGAAATTCTTCCGCGATATCCTGTTGCCGTTGTCGGTGACCAATATCGCGGCCTTGTTCATTATTCTGTTCGTGCTCGGCTGGAACCAGTATCTGTGGCCGCTCATCGTTACGACCGACCAGAGCCTCTACACCGTCGTCATGGGTATCCAGCGCATGGCCGCGGTCGCAGACGCCGAGCCGCGCTGGAACCTCGTCATGGCGGCGGTCATTCTGGCCGCCTTGCCGCCCGTCCTCGTCATCGTCGCCATGCAACGCCTTTTCGTCAAAGGCCTGGTCGAAACGGAGAAATGAAATGGCCCCGATCAATATCGTCGACGTCAAGAAAAACTATGGGTCGGTTCCTGCCGTCAAAGGCATCAACCTGGCTGTTGCGGACGGCGAGTTCATCGTGCTCGTCGGTCCGTCCGGCTGCGGCAAGTCGACCTTGCTGCGTATGATCGCCGGATTGGAGTCGATCACCGGCGGCCGGGTCGAGATCGGTGGTCGCAACGTCAACAAGGCGGAGCCGGCCGAGCGCGATATCGCCATGGTCTTCCAGAATTATGCGCTTTATCCGCATATGACGGTGCGCGGAAACCTCGAATATGGATTGAAGAACCGCGGTACGGCGCGGGCGGAAATCGATCGCCGCGTCAAGGAAGCGGCCGACATCCTCGAAATCGGTCCGATGCTGGATCGCAAGCCGCGCGAATTGTCGGGGGGACAGCGCCAGCGCGTTGCGATGGGACGAGCCATCGTCCGCGAGCCGGCGGCGTTTCTTTTCGACGAGCCCCTGTCCAACCTCGATGCCAAGTTGCGCGTGCAGATGCGTGTTGAAATCCGAAGGCTGCAACGCCGCCTGAAGACCACCAGCATCTACGTCACCCATGATCAGCTCGAGGCCATGACCCTTGCCGACAGGCTCGTCGTCATGAATGGCGGGCTGGTTGAACAAGTGGGCACGCCGGTCGAGGTCTATGATCGCCCGGCAAGTTTGTTCGTTGCCGGTTTCATCGGCTCCCCGCCGATGAACCTCGTGCCGATTGAGGTGTTCCATGCGACCGAGTCGGGGGGAACTCTCGCTTTGCCAGAAGGAACGGATATGGTCGGGCTTCGGCCGGACGCATTGCTGCTTGAAAAGCCTGCCGAGCCTTCTATTCGCCTGAACGCGATCGTCGAATTGCTCGAGCCGATCGGCGGCGAAAGCCACCTGCATGTCAGATTGGGCGAGGGCCAGCAGACGATCGTCCTGACCGTTCAAGGGCGGCCGGACTTTGCCGAGTCCGCCAGGATCGATGTCTTTGCCCGCATCGATCAGATGCACCCCTTCAACAGCAGGACCGGCAGACGCACGGACTGAGATGCGGCCATGGGCCAAGGCCATCCAGCAAGTCCAATGCCGCGAGAAACGACGAAAGAGATGAGTCAATGAAGGAATCAGAGCGAAGATCCGGACCCTCCCGCAGCGAGGTTCAGGCACATCGAGGCGCATCTGCCATCGCGCCGGAAAACACGATCGCCGCTTTCCGGGCGGCCGCCGAGCAGGGGGCCGAATGGGTCGAGCTCGATGTCGCGCTTCTGGGTGACGGAACTGCCGTCGTCATCCATGACGTGTCGGTCGACCGTTGCTCCTCATCGACGGGCAATCTCGGCGATTTCACCGCAGCCGATCTCGAGACGATCGATGCAGGCGCCTGGTTCGATCCTCGCTTCAGGGGCGAACCCTTGCCGACCCTTGCCGCGGCCGTGTCCGCCTTGGGGGAACTGGGTCTGAATGCCAATGTCGAGATCAAGCAGCACCCGCATCACAAATCGCTCGACCAGCTGGTGAAAACCGTTGACGAACATCTTCGGGCACGCGCGCCGCAGACCGAGATCATGATATCGAGCTTTGACGCCGCTGCACTCAAGCGCATGCATGAACTCAACCAGGGCTACGAGCTCGCGATGCTGTGGAGCAAGGTGCCGGATGACTGGAGAGAGGTGCTCCAATCAATTCCGGCAACGACGGTCCATCTTGGGTACAAGTCGCTGAGCATCGGGTTCCTTGAAGAGGCGGTGCGCCACGGCATCAAGGTGCGCGCCTGGACCTCCAACGATCCCAGACAGCTCGCATCGTTTTGGCATGCCGGATTGACCGGTGTGATAACAGACGACCCGAGTGCCTATCTCTCGTAAGGAACAGTGATGGGGAGCCGAGTCATATCGAGCCGACAACGCGAAATACTGGCGCTGATCGAAACGGAAGGCGTCCAGTATATCGACGAACTTGCGCGCCGGTACGACCTGACGACCCAGACGATCCGGCGCGATATCAACGCCCTTTGCGACCTCGGTCATGCCCGTCGCTTTCACGGCGGCGTCGATTTGCCGGTCGAGGGCAGCAATATCTCGCTCAACGCCCGCGCCCAGCTCAACCGGCGCGCCAAACGACAGATCGCCAGACGGGTCGCCGCCGATATCGGCCCGGATGCGACGGTTTTCCTCGGGATCGGCAGCACGGTTCAGTTCGTGGCCGAGGCTTTGCGCGATCATCAGGGGCTGCGGGTCATCACCAACAATATGCACGTCGCGCTGATGCTCTGCGAATCTCCCAGTGTCGAAGTCCATTTGACCGGCGGGCTGCTGCGTCATGACGACCGTGACGTCGTGGGTACTGACGTGATCAAGTTCGTCGAGAAATTCTATGCAACCTATGCCGTCGTCGGCGCCGGCGCACTGAACCCGCTGATCGGGCTGATGGACTTCAGCTATGCCGAAGCGCAGATCACCAATGCGCTGCTGGAAAATTCGAAGACGCGCCTTTTGGCGGCCGATGTCAGCAAGTGGACGCGTCACGCCAGCGTGCGCGTTGCGCCCTTCAACAAGATCACCCGTTTTTACACCGACCGGCTGCCGGCCGACGCCTCCGCCGCCAGTATGCTCGCCGAAAGCAGCATGGAGGTGGTGACCTGCGGCGAGGAGACGATATGACGTTCGTAAACCTGGCGCCGTCCGCGGCGGAGTTGCAGCACGTGCGTTATCTCTTCACCGATATCGATGATACGCTGACGACCGAGGGGAAACTGCTGCCGCAGACCTATAATGCTCTTTGGGACCTCAGCCGGGTCGGCATTGCCGTCGTTCCGGTCACGGGTGGTTCAGCCGGGTGGTGCGAACACATCGTCCGTGCCTGGCCGGTCGCCGCCGTCATCGGCGAGAGTGGCGCTTATTCCGTTACGCGCCGCCACGGCGAGGTTGTCTTCGATTATTGGGAAGACGGCGCGCTGCAGGGCGAGCGTCAACGTCGGCATCTCCAGGCGATGCAACATCTGATCGCGCAAAAAGGCGGCACGTTCAAGATTGCCCATGATCAGGTGTTCCGCCTGGCTGACGTGGCGATCGACATCCAGGGGCATAATGCGCATGCTGTCGAGGAATTGGCTGCCGAAATTAGGGCAATGGGCGGGACCGTCGCCATCAGTTCCATCCACATCAACACCTGGATCGGCGACTATGACAAACGCGCCATGAGCGAGCGCCTGCTGACCAGCATGTTCGGGGTCCATCCTGACGAATTGCCATCCGCCACCGCATTCGTCGGCGATTCTCGAAATGATGCGCCTATGTTCGGTTTCATCCCGAATTCTTTCGGCGTCAGCAATATCGTTCCTGTTCTTCCGCATTTGCAGCATGTGCCGAAATGGATCTCCGCCCAGCCTGCCGGACTTGGCTTCGCCGACATTGCCAGGACGATCCTGGATGCCATGGGCACCAGTCAATGAGGCGCTAGCAGCCTGCAAGCAAGCTGCGCAAGCTGAGTAGGCCATGCGCCGGTCTCGGATGCTCGAAAGCCGAACCGCCATCGTAATGGCGGACGAAGATTCGAAATCCCGGTTATTACATTGCGCGCCGGAGCATCATCGCTATCGCTCGAACGGCTCGCCGAGCGAGGCGATGCCGTTGAGCTTGAGCAGGCGGCGATCCGCAGAAATGATGCCGAGCACGATGATCGTCACCAGATAGGGCAGGCATGCCAATAGCTGCGAGGGGACGTCGAGCCCGGTCGCCTGGGCGGCAAGTCCCATCAGCGATACGGCGCCAAACAGGCACGCCCCGAGAAAGATGCGGCCGGTCAGCCAGGTTCCGAACACGACGAGCGCAATCGCAATCCAGCCGCGACCGGCAATCATCCCATCTGCCCAGAGCGGCGTGTAGATCGTCGCCGCATAGGCGCCCGCGAAGCCTGCCAACATGCCGCCGAATGCGACCGCGGCGAAGCGGATCGCGATGACCGGGTAGCCGATGGCATGCGCCGCTTTCGGGTTTTCCCCTACGGCCCGGATGATTAAACCGACCTTGCTATAGGCAAACATCGCCCAGATCGCGATGGTTGCGGCCAACGAAAGCCAGACGACGATATCCTGGACAAACAGGCCGCCGATGACGGGAATCTCGGAAAGGCCGGGAATGGCGATCTTCGGCAGAGCCCTGACCGTCAGGCTCTCATAGCTCTTGCCGAACAGCGCCGACAGGCCTTGCCCTAGAATCCCGATGGCAAGCCCCGTCGCAACCTGGTTTGCGTTAAAGCCGAGTACGATGACCGCAAAGATCAGCGACAGGAGGGCGGCGCCGAGGCCGCCGGCGATGAAAGCCAGAAAATGGCCGCCGCCGTGGTAGACGATGATGAAGGCGATCACGGCGCCGAATGCCATCAGTCCCTCGACGCCTAGATTGAGAACCCCGGCGCGTTCGGCGACCAGCTCCCCGAGCGCGGCCAGGAGAAAGGGGGTCGCAGCCGCCAGCATTCCGGCGAGGATGAACTCGATGGCGTTCACGTCGCGCTCCTCGTTGCCGCCGGACGCCAGGCAAGGCGGTAGCGCGAGAAGGCGATGGCGACCAAATAGCCGAGAAGCAGACTGCCCTGGAAAACCCTGACGGCGGCAACCGGGAGATTGGCCGAAACCATGGCGTTGTCACCGCCGATATAGAGCGCCGCCATGACAATGGCTGAGATGATGATGCCGATCGGATGAAGGCCGCCGAGATAGGCGACGATGATTGCCGCATAGCCGTATCCGGTGGAGATCGAGCGCTGCAATTGACCAAGGGGGCCGGCGACCTCGGCCGCGCCGGCAAGACCGGCTGCGGCTCCGCCGATCAGCAGGGAAAGCCAGATTGCCCGGCTTTCCGTGAATCCTGCGTAGCTCGCCGCCCGCGGTGCCAATCCGCCGACCTGCAATTTGTAGCCGATGAAGCTCTTCTGCATGAAGACCCAGGCGGCAATCGACAGGAGGAGGGCGAGAATGAGCGAGACATTGACGCGCGTTCCCTCGATCAGGATCGGCACCATCGCGTCATACTGGAACATGACGGATTGCGGGAAGTTGAAGCCGTTCGGATCCTTCCACGGGCCGAGCAGCAGATAATTGAGGAGCTGCACGGCAACGAAGCTCAGCATCAGTGAAACGAGGATCTCATTGGCGTTGAGCCTGACGCGCCAGAAGGCGGTGAGTGACGCCCAGAATGCCCCGCCTATCGTGCCGAGCAGCAGCATTGCCGGCCAGATCCATTGGCCGGTTGCCGCGGGCCACCAGATCGGAATGGCGGAGGCGAAGAGCGCACCGAGCACGAATTGTCCTTCAGCCCCGATATTGAACATCTTGGCGCGGAACCCAATTGCAAGCCCCTGCGCGATGAGGAGCAATGGCCCCGTCTTCAAGAGAACCTCGGAGAACGACGCCCACGAGACGAAGGGCTCGATCAGCATCGCATAGACGACTGCAGCCGGATCGCGGCCCATGACGACGTAAAGTCCGAGATTGAGAATGACGGTGACGATGAGAGCTATGGGCGGTGCCAAAAGGGTGGCGGCAAGCGATGCCCGCTCCCGGCGCACCAGCGTGGGCAGGACGAGGAAGGTTCTGCTCATGCGGGCTCTTTCTCGCGATGCGGCTGGGCTCCGATCATGTAACGGCCGATCTCTTCGGGCCTGGTGTCGCGCGTGACCAGCGGCGGGCTCAGCGTGCCGTGGTGCAGGACCTGGATGAAGTCGCAGAGTTCGAACAATTCCTCGAGCTCCTCGGAAATGATCATGATCGCCATGCCTTCGTTGCGAAGGCTGATGAGCCGCTTTCGGATTGCCGCGGCCGCCCCGATATCGACGCCCCAGGTCGGCTGCGCCAAGAGGAGAAGCTTTGGCGCCAGCATGATTTCTCGCCCGACGATGAATTTCTGCAGGTTGCCGCCGGAAAGCGACCCCGCCTCCGCCTCGGGGCCGGGGGTTCGCACGTCGTAGTCGCGGATGCATTCACTGGTAAAGCACTTCGCCCGCGTCTTGTCGAGCAGGCCATGCCTGACAAGGTCGAGCGGATGGGCGGTCAGCAGGCTATTGAGAGCAAGCGACATTTCGGGAACTGCGCCGCGGCCGAGCCGGTCCTCGGGCACGAAGGCGAAGCCGAGCCGGCGGCGGGCGGCGGCATCCAGCGTGCCGACATCTCGGCCCATCATGAAGATCTGGTCGCGCTGATCCCGCGGCAGGACGGTCTCGCCTGAAATGAGCGTTGCGAGCTCGCTTTGGCCGTTCCCCGAAATCCCAGCAATGCCGAGAATTTCGCCGGCGCGCACCGCCAGACTGACGTTGGAGAGCGGCACGGCAAAAGGATCCACCCGGTAGTCGAGGCCGATCAGTTCCAGGCGCTTTTCGCCCTCGGCCAAAGGCAGAGCAGGCATGGGTTCGGGCATGTCGCGTCCGATCATCATGCGCGCAAGTTCGTGGGCGTCATGCTCGCGCGGATCGACATGACCGGTCACGCGACCGCCGCGCAGGATCGTCGCGCAATCGCAGAGCGATTGGATCTCTTCGAGCTTGTGGGAGATGAAAAGGATGGATACTCCACCGTCGCGCAGCCGGCGCAATGTTTCGAAGAGTTTTTCCACCGCCTGCGGTGGCAGTACCGACGTCGGCTCGTCGAGGATCAGCAGTTTCGGATCGGTCATCAGGCAGCGAATAATTTCCACGCGCTGCCTTTCGCCGACGGAAAGCGAATGCACATGGGCGAAAGGATCGACCTCGAGACTGAACTCGCGCCCGAGCTTGCGAACGCGCTCGGCAAGCTCGCTCTTCTTGCCGGACACGATCAGGCGGATATTCTCGACGACGGTCAGACCCTCGAACAGCGAGAAGTGCTGGAAGACCATGCCGATGCCGGCGCGCCTTGCCTCTGCGGGAGAGGCAAGGCTGAGGGGCTGCCCTTTCCAGGCGACCGTGCCGCTGTCGGGCTGCTCGACGCCATAGATCAGCTTCATCAGCGTCGATTTGCCAGCCCCGTTTTCACCGAGGATGGCATGAATCGAGCCAGGTGCGAGGTCGAGGTCAATCGCCTGATTGGCTTGGACCTGACCATAGCTCTTGGAAATGCCGCGCAGCGACAGAAGCGGGCTCAGCATGGCTTACTTCGGCAAGGGCGTCGTCACGCCCTTGACGTGCCAGTCCATCGCGACGATCTGGGCGTCCGTCAGCGTCGCGCCTGTAGCCGCCCCTTCACTGCCGTCGGCCTTGGTGATTGGGCCTGTAAACGGCGAGAAGCTGCCATCGGCAATCTTGGCCTCGATTTCCTTGATCTTGGTCATCGTATCGGCCGGGATCGCCGGGTTCCAATCGACGACCTGGACAACCTTGTCGGCAACACCGAGGAAGGCATTGGCGCCCTTGAAGGTGCCGGCAAGATGGGCGTCGACCGATGCCTTGAAGAAGGGTGACCAGTCGGTGGCGATGCAGCCCAGATAAGTCTTCTCGGCATATTTCTTCATCGATGAGTTGAGGTTGAAGGCATAAACGCCGGCTTCCTCGCAGGCCGAGATGACCGAGGGCGTATCCTGCGCATTCGAGAAGATCACGTCACAGCCCTGCGAGATCAGCGCCTTGGCGGCTTCCTGCTCCTTGGCTGGATCGAACCAGGAGTTGACCCAGACGACAGACACTTCGATATCCGGCTTCACGGCCTGCGCTCCAAGGGTGAAGGCGTTGATGGAGGTGATCAGCTCGGGAATGGCAAACGCCGACACCGAGCCGAGCTTGCCGGTCTTGGAAACGGCCGCCGCCGCCATGCCGAGCAGGTAGGTTCCCTGGAAATATTTGGCGGCGAAGGGCGAGAAGTTTGGTGCGACCTGGAAGCCTGAAGCATGCAGGACGGTCACCTTCGGATTTCGGCGGGCGATCTGCAGCGCGCCATTTTGATAGCCGAAGGAGCCGGCGATCAGGAAATGATTTCCGTCGGCGACGGTCTTGTTCATGATGCGGTCGGCGTCCGGACCTTCGGCTATGTTTTCAATGACCGTGACCTTCACCTTGTCACCATAGGCGGCCTTGATCGGGTCGATACCGGCGGCAAGCGCATGACCCCAGCCGACGTCGCCGATAGGCGAGGGAACAACGAGTGCGATGCCGAGCGGTTCGTCGGCGGCAAGCGCCGAGCGGCCGGCAAAGGCCGTGGCGAGACCGGCAGCCGCCGCGCTCTTCATCAGTGTTCTGCGGGTGAGATTGTTGGACATGTCAGTTCCCTCTTTTGGCTCTAAAATTCGACTGTCTCGAGAGCCGCTTCCGCGGCGGCGAAAAGCTGAGCCTCGTCGAGGCCGGTAAACTCGCCGGCCTGCCAGACAATGCGCCCGTTGATCATTGTCAGGTCAGTCGGCATGCCGATCCCGACCTTGGTAATCAGGCTCAATGGGTCGTGACGGGTTCCGACATAATCCATCCGCCTGGTATCGATCGCGAAGAGGTCGGCGGCCATGCCGGGAGCAAGCCGGCCGATATCGCTACGGCCAAGAAGGCTTGCACCGCCCGTCGTCGCGTAGCTCAGAAAATCGACGGGCGCTGGAACCGGATGGGCCCGTGTCGAAGCCGCCAGGCACTGCAGCATATAAGCAGAATGGATGCAGTGCATGAGGTTGGAATTGTCGTTCGAGGCTGCGCCATCGCAACCGAGGCCGATACGGAGGCCGAAAGCCGCCATCGCGGGAACGTCCGTCACTTCGGCGCCCACCAGATAGACTGGCTCGGGGCAATGGGAGACACCCGTGCCGCTTGCCGCCATCTTGCGCAGTTCGTCGTGTGTCAGCTCCCAGCAGTGAGCATAAAAGCTGTCAGGTCCGGCGAAGCCGAGTTCGGCACAATAGTCGACCGTACGCATTCCATGCCGCGCTTGGATGACCGAACTTTCGCCTTCGCCGACATGCGTGTGCAGCCGGACGCCGCGATCACGGGCGAGCGCGACGGACTCGACGAAGGTTTCGCGGTAGCAATTAACTGGCTGGCAGGGAGCAACGACCACCTGCCGCATGCTGAAGGCGCTCGCATCGTGATAGGTGTCGATCAGCCGGGCGCAATCGGCGATGAACTCGTCCGTCGTTTCCAGCATGGCGTCCGGGATCGTCGAGCCCTCGGTCTTCGGCAGCGTATTGCCGCCGCGTCCCGCATGGAAACGCATGCCAAGAAGTTCAGCGGCCTCGAACTGGCGATCGATCAGACGCTTTCCTGCGTGCCGGGGAAAGCAATATTGATGGTCGAAAGCTGTGGTGCAGCCATGCTTGATCATCTCGGCCATGGCCGTGACCGACGAATGATAGAAGCAATCCTCGTTCAGCCGTGAGAAGATCGGATAGATCCGGTCGAGCCATTCGATGACCGATAGCTTCGTCCAGTCGAGATCGGCCCGATTGCGTACAAAGCATTGGAAGAAGTGGTGATGGGTGTTGACGAGACCCGGATAGACAAACCAGCCGGATGCATCCTGGATGATCGTATCGGCAGGCAGAGGCTCCTGCGACAGGTTCGTACCGATCGCCCGGACCGCCGGACCATCGGTCAGTAGATCCGCATTCCGGTGCACTGCTGGCCCGTTGCCTTCGTCGACGATAATGGCCGCACAGTTCTTGAGGAGATAGCCGGTCATTTCACTTCTCCTCGTTGCCGGGATGAGGATCGGGCCTCAACTCGTGCAGCCGGTGGATGCCGGGCATTTCGATGAAACCTCCAAGGCTGCGGATGGCGCGCAGCCAGAGGCGGATGTTCGGATAGGGATCGAGCGAGATTCCGCCATCCGGAGCCAGCGCCACATAGGGAAAGCAGGCGATGTCGGCGATCGTTGCGCGGTCGGACGCCAGGAACCGCATATCGCGGAGCCGCTGCTCGAAAAGGCCGCCTTCCAGTTCGCGTAGCGCTGCGGTCCCTTGTGCCTGCAGCGCCTCGATATTGCCTGGGCGCAGAAGCATCTGATGCAACCGTGCGCCGCCGAGATTTGTCGTCAGCCGATGCGAAAAAGAGAGCCATTGTTGCAAGCGCGCTGTCTCCTGCGGCGCATTCGTGCCCAGCCATTCGGGCCCGCTCCGGGCGGCGAGAAAGGCGAGCATGGCCGAAGATTCGGTCAGCACCAGATCGCCATCCACGAGGATCGGGATCGAGCCCGCCGGATTGAGCGCCAATAGCTCAGGACCGCGATGTTCTAAGCCGGGATGGAAGTCAACCGGCCGGATGTCCAGCTTGACATCGAGGATCGCAGCCATCAGGCGGATCTTGTAACAGCTCGGCGAGAGGATGTAGTCGTAGAGCTTCATTGTGCGACCAGCTGCGCGCCATAGAGATAGTTGTGGCGCTTGAGCCAGCGCCGGTAAGCGATCGATGTGAGGTCCGCCCTTGTCGGAATTTCCATGCCGGGATCGAGCGGCAGTAGGGCAGGGATCTGGTTTTCGAGGATCGAACGATCCTGCAGGAAAATCATCTGCTGAAAGTGGATGAGGTCTGTCATCGGCGTCACGTCGTCAAAGAGCGCCATCCACGGCCACACGTCACAAAGGTCTTCGGCAAGCGGCTGGACGAACAGGGTAATGACATCCCATTCCTCCGGACGCGGAGGGCAGGTCTTGTAAAGCACCGAGCAGGTCGGGGCCGGCACGCGATACATGTATTCGGTGGTTATTCCGCCGGTTGCCGACTTTGCAGCCTGCGGCTGGTAGAACTTCACCTGCGTTGCCCAGACTTCATCCTCCTCCTCGCGGATCTCGACTTTATAATCTTCGACTTCGGTATGCGGCTCGGCGCCGAGTATATCGGTATGGACGAAGGGAAAATGCGCGATGTCGAGGAAATTCTCGACTGCTCGCAGGGGGGAGCAGCGTACCCGCACGACGCCGACATCGACGAAACGGCGGCCAGGCTGATCCGCTTCGGGAATGGCAAACAGCTCCTTAGCGGGGGTACCGAGAGAAGACCAGACATGACCATAGCGGACGCGGACGGGCAGGGCGCGTCCATCGCCCGATGTGACCCGCGCCGCGCCGTCAGACGTGCGTATCACCTCGATGGGCTCGCCCATCAAAGCGGTCTTGCTTCCTGCCTCGGTGAGGCCGCTGAAGAGGCTGACCGGGTACCATTCGTCGATCATCGCGCCGGCTCCTTTCATGCCATGTCCTTCTGGCGTGTTTCCGCCCGGCGGCGCACCGCTTCGGCGATGCGAGACGCTGTAATCCGATCTGCGACGCTGCGCCCCTGTTCGACCAGGAGGTGAATGAGCGTGCAGCCGATCTGCTCCGCCGGCAGCAACCGGACCCAGGGACAATCAGCGACTCGGATCAACCCATCCGCATCAGCTTTTTCGCCGGCGGCTGCTTCGATCGCCGCTACGTCGGCATCCAGTGTCAGCGAACGTATTGGCGCAAGATTATCGAGGCGTGGCGGCGGCATTGCCGGTTCGCCGACCGCTATCCAGACGATCCCATCTGATTCCGCAACTTGCTGAACAGCCACGCGAATCGTCTCCGGCGGTACGAGATCGGGATGAGCCGGGATGCGAATGCATCCTCCCGCCGGCGAATAGCTCCAGCCGTGATAGATACAGGAGAGCGCCTCGCCTCGCACGAAGCCATGGGACAGTCGCATTCCGCGATGCGGACAACGGTCCGACGAGGCCGATGCGCGCCCAGACTGGCTACGCCAGAGAGCGATCGCTCCTAGCGGGGTCCAGGCCGGTATAACGGTGGCCGGCGGCAGATCGGCAGAAAGGGCGACAGGCGTCCAGGAGCCGGCCGTATCGGAAGGCATGACGTTATTTCCTCAATCTTACCAGTGGGCTGGCGCCGCGAGTTAAGTGTCGGTGCAATCCCCGTTTCTGACGCTTGCATAAAAAATTCGCATTGGCAACAATGATCAAATTAAGGGCATCAAGTCGGATGGCGTTCGGACTTCGGTGTAGAGATGGGATCTACAATCCTGCGCTGAATCTCGTCGACCCAGACATCGATCGGCCCCAGCGAACACCCCATTTCCAGCATGTCGATCAGCTCGACGGGCCCTGCGACCTCGAGTTCGATCCGCTCGGCGCCGGCGTGCAAAAAATCCTGGGAAAGGCCGAGCTTGTCGGCATGGCGGCGAATCCACGGGACGAATGAGGCGGAATTGACGTCGCCAAGGATCGTGATCCGTTCGCGTAGCTCGTTCGGCCCTGATCGTGTCATGGAATTCTCTCGGTCGACCTGCGATGACAGCATAGCGCTTCGTCGTCTTTGTGAAAGGGGCCATAAGCGGGAGTTCCTGGATAGTTCGAGCGATCACGGCTGAGGGTGCGTGCAATCTCTGCCTGGCTGATCTTCTTGGCATGCATCTGCGCTATCACTCGGCGTTCGTCCAAACTCAATTGCACGAAAGAGCGGGCCATTCCTGTATCGCCCGTGGCGCGATCCGATAGCCTCCAATGGGATCCGGGCGCATTTAATGCTAGCGACTGGGTATCGGCACGGAGAAGGGCGACCGACATCCGGCATAATTGGTCCGGTTTAGGAAACCGGGCGAAAGGGCTAAACAAGTATACTTCGGCATAATAGCGAGGGTGTTCCAGGCAGAGTTAATGTTGCAACGGCCCTAAAACAAACGCCCTCCCATCACGGGCCGACTTGCCGCGCCGGCGTTTTGCTTGACCGCAAGACCTTCACCCCTGCCGGCGCGGCGCCTCTTATAGCATGAAACGCATTGCCGCAGCTTTGCTCTTAGCGGAACTGCCTTAAACAACATGCACTGGGACGTGAGTCGGGAAGATCAGCAGAGATGCGACCGCCACAATAATCCTAAGCATAGGCTCGTTGACATGAGAGGAAAGTCGGTGAAGCTTGATTGGATCTGCGATGCCTGCACCCCCGATGGTATGCGGGCGGCATCGAAGCGAGCGGTGTGCCATGGACGACACGGTCAAAGATGCGCAGAAGACCAGGAGGAACATGTTCGGACGGAAGCGCGCTCTCGCTTCCATCGGCCAGCAGACATCGACTGACCTTCGGTACCACGAGCCACAATCCTCCTGGACTGACGGCGATCGCATCTTTACTCGGGAGCTGATCAGGAGCGGCAACGGCGCATCAAAAGCCGTTCTGACGGTGCGGCTTGCAGCCGAACATCCCAGTCGAACCAGCCTCGACAGACTGGCCCACGAATATCACCTGAAAGACGAACTCGACCGGGAGTGGGCAGCCAAACCGCTGGATTTCACAACGGAAAATGGTCGTATCGTGCTCGTGCTCGAAGATTGCGGCGGCGTGCCCCTCCCGCAGCTGATGGGAAGGCACAGCCATGGCATGGCCGACGAACTCACTGTCTTTTTGCGTCTTGCCAAGGGCATTGCGGCGGCCGTCGGCAAGGCTCACGGATGCGGCCTCATTCACAGGGACATCAAGCCGGCGAATATACTGGCGGACGAGGCGGAAGGGCGGGTCCGTCTCACGGGCTTCGGAGTGGCGTCGCATCTTTCTCGTGAGCGCCAGGCCGCCGAGCCCCCTGAGGTCATTGCTGGCAGCCTCGCATACATGGCGCCCGAACAGACCGGCCGCATGAACCGATCGGTGGACTCGCGTAGTGACCTCTACGCCGTCGGCATCACGCTCTACGAAATGATCACCGGCCAGTTGCCGTTCACTGCTTCGGATCCGATGGAATGGGTGCACTGCCACGTTGCCAGGCGACCGGTGCCGCCGTCCGACCGTGTGAAAGAGCTACCAGGCGTTATCTCGGCAATCGTGATGAAGCTGCTCGCCAAGAACGCAGAGGAACGCTACCAGACGGCCGCCGGGCTAGAGGCGGATCTGCGACGTGCCCTCGTCCAGAGCGAGAAGAATGGGCGGATCGCAGAATTTCCGCTCGGGACACGCGATGTGCCGGACAGACTGGTGATTCCCGAGCGGCCCTACGGTCGCGAACGCGAGATCGCCGCGCTAACCTCCGCATTCGACCGTGTCGTCGCGGGCGCTGGGCCGACGCTGGTGCTAGTTTCGGGTCATGCCGGCGTGGGCAAATCCATGGTCGTGAATGAGCTCCACCGCGCGCTCGTGCCGCCGCGTGGGCTGTTTGCCTCCGGCAAATTCGACCAGAACCAGCGTCACATTCCTTATGCCAGCGTAGCGCAGGCCCTGCAAGGCCTCGTCAGAGTGCTGCTGGGCAAGAGTGAAGCGGAACTCGCGCCCTGGCGCGCTGCTTTAACCGAGGAACTGGGCGCGAGCGGTCGGCTGCTGGTAACGCTTATTCCGGAACTTGAATCTGTCATCGGCCGGTTTCCGGCGGTGGCGGATCTGCCGCCTCAGGACGCCAAACGCCGCTTCCAATTGAACATCAGGCGCCTTCTGCGAGTGTTTGCCACAGCAGAACATCCGCTCACGCTGTTTCTAGACGATCTCCAATGGTTGGACGCAGCAACGCTCGATCTGCTTGAAGATTTGTGCACCCAGCAGGATATGCGTCACCTGCTGCTCATTGGCGCCTATCGCGACAACGAAGTATCGCCCACCCATCCGCTGATCCGCCGGCTGATAGCGATCCGGGAGGCCGGTGGCCAAGTGCATGAAATCGTGCTGACGCCGCTTAGGCTGGAAGATCTGACCCGGATGCTGGCTGACGCACTTCATTGCGGAAGCAACCGTGTCCAGCCGCTTGCGCGACTAGTGCACAAGAAGAGCGGAGGCAATCCCTTCTTCGCGCTCCAGTTCCTGAGCGCGCTGCCGGACGAAGGCCTGCTCGAATTCAATGGCGAACAGACGCACTGGGATTGGGATCTCGATCGCATAGGAGCCAAAGGCTATACCGATAACGTCGTGGATCTTATGCTAAGCAAGCTGCGGCGCCTGCCCGATACCACGCAGGCTGCCCTGAACATGCTAGCGTGTCTCGGCAATCATGCCGCGGTTGATACTCTGGCTCTGATCAGGAGCGAAAATCACGACGCGGTTCATGCAGACTTTTTGGCCGCGGCGCGGGCCGGACTCGTGCTGCTTGAAGAGGGGTCATCATACCGCTTCCTGCATGATCGTGTTCAGGAGGCCGCGTATGGGCTGATCCCTGAAGATGAGCGGGCGGCAGCGCATCTTTCCATCGGCCGCCTCCTGCTGATGCATACGCCGCCGCAGGCGCTCGAGGAGAATATTTTCGAGATTGTCGGCCAACTCAACTGCGGCGGCGCGCTCATCGCGCCCGGTGAAGAGCGCGAGCGTCTCGCGGACTTGAACCTGCTTGCCACGCGCCGCGCTAGGGCGTCGGCTGCATACGACTCCGCGCTGGCCTATGCCGGCACGGGTGCGGCTTACTTGCCGGACGATGCCTGGGAGCGCCGATACGAACTCGCTTTTGGCCTCGAACTCCACAGGGCCGAATGCGAATTCTTGACCGGAGCACCGGCGGAGGCGCAGGCCCGCCTCGCAGAATTGGCAAGCCGAGCCACCAGCCTCGCCGATCTGGCCCGCGTCACGCGCCTGCGCGTCGACCTTTTCATGAGCCTGGGTCGGAGCGATCAGGCTATCATATTCGGCCTCGACTATCTGCACCGGGTCGGCATTTCGTGGTCGTCCCACCCGACCAGGAGCCAGGTCCGCCAGGAATACGCACGGCTTTGGCGACAACTCGGGGGCCGCCCTATCGAAGCGCTGCTTAACTCGCCCCCAATGGCGGACCCTGTCGCGCTCGCGACCATGGACGTTCTGACTTCACTTGTTACTCCGGCCCTGTTTACCAACGAGAATCTGCGCTGCCTCGTTATCGGGAGAATGGGCAACCTCAGCCTCAAGCACGGCAACAGCGACACATCGCCTTACGCCTTCACTGCTGTGGGCACGGTGCTCGGGCCCTATTTTGGCAACTATGAAGCCGGTTTTCGGTTCGGCCTGCTCGGACTGGACCTGACGGAACAGCCTGGAATGGAACGCCTGAAGGCACGGGTCTACCTCGCCTTCGGCAACCTTGCAAAATCATCGTCGCGTCATGTCCGCACCGGCCGTGCGCTTGCGCAGCGCGTATTCGAAACGGCACAGCAGGTCGGCGATCTCACCTACGCCGTCTTAAGCCGGAATAACCTTGTGACTTACCTTCTGGCCGCTGGCGAGCCCCTCTCGCAGGTTCAGCGCGATGCGGAAGCCGGCCTGGATTTCGCGCGTCAGGCCGGCTTCGGAGTCGCCGTCGGTTTCATCAGCGGGCAGCTCCAACTCATCCGAACGCTTCGCGGGCTGACGCCAATCTTCGGATGCTTCAACGATGAAGGGTTCGACGAGCAGCAATTCGAACTTAAGACCGACGGCAAGCCGGGCAGTTGCTTGTATTGGATCCGCAAGCTACAGGCATGCGTATTTGCCGGCGATACCCTCACAGCACTTTCGGCAGCGGCGAAAGCAGAAAGCCTCCTCTGGATGACGCCCGCTATTTTCGAGCGGGCGGAATATCACTTCTACACCGGCCTTTCATTGGCCTCTGCTTTGCAGGGATCGACTACTGAAACAGCTCTTTATGGCAAGGCCATACGCGCTCACCGCCGGAAGCTCGACACTTGGGCCGCGCACTGCCCGGAGAATTTCGCAAGCCGCGCAAAATTGCTTGGCGCAGAGATCGCCCGCTTGGGAAGCCGTGAGTTGCATGCCGAGCGCCTCTATGAACAGGCGATCCAGTTGGCGCATGAGCACGCGCTCCCACACGATGAAGCGATCGCGTATGAACGCGCTTCCGCCTTTTACCGGGCGCGCGGCTTCGATCAGATTGCTCGCCTCTATCTTCAAAACGCCCGTCGCTGTTATCTCAGTTGGGGAGCCGACGGCAAGGTGCGGCAGCTCGAAGAAGCCTATCCCCAACTGCGGGATGGACAATTGGCACCGGCTGCAACAAGCACGATCGAAGCGCCGATCGAGCATCTCGACCTCGCCACCGTCATCAAGGTGTCGCAAGCAGTTTCCAGCGAAATCGTCGTCGAGAAGCTGATCGATACGGTGCTGCGAATGGCCGTCGAGCAGGCGGGAGCCGAACGTGGCCTTCTGATCCTGTCGCGTGGCGGCGAACCGCGGATTGCCGCTGAGGCGACGATCCGCGGCGAAGCGATCCTCATAGAGTTGCGTAATGAGGCCATCACCGGCGTGATGCCGGAATCAGTTCTCAATTACGTCCTGCGTATGCGGGAAATCGTCAGCCTCGACAATGTGTCGGCTGAAAACGCCTTTGCGGCCGATCCCTATATCCGCCATCGCGCAGCCAGATCCATTCTCTGTTTGCCGCTGATCAATCACGCGAAGCTGATCGGTGCGCTGTATCTGGAAAACACTCTGGCGGGCCGGGTCTTCGCGCCGGGGCGCATTCCGGTGTTGAAGCTGATCGCCTCGCAAGCCGCCAGCACGCTCGAAATCACTGGACTTTACCGCGACTTGGCAGAACGTGAAGCGCGAATAGGCCGGCTTGTCGAAGCGAACATCATCGGAATTTTTATCCGAGATATCGGAGGTCGGATTATCGAGGCCAACGAGGCGTTCCTGCAAATGGTGGGCTACAGCCGTGACGAACTCTTGGCGGGTCAGTTGCTCGATAAAGAGCTGACACCGCCGGAGTGGCGCGAGCGTGACGCCAAAGCCGAGGCCGAGCTGAGAGTGACCGGCAGCGTCCGCCCCTTTGAAAAGGTGTACCAGCGAAAGGATGGCGGTCACGTACCCGTGATGATCGGTGAGGCAAGTTTCGAGGGGGCCGGGAGCCAGGCGGTGGCCTTCGTGCTCGACCTGTCCGAGAGCAAGCGAGCAGAGGAGAGGCTGCGAGCAAGCGAAACTCGTTTTCGGACCTTCGTCGACCATGCCACCGATGCCTTTTTTCTCCATACCGACGATCTGACCGTCATAGACGTCAACCGCCAAGCCTGTGAAAGCCTCGGTTACAGCCGGGAAGAATTGATTGGTATGCACCCGCGCGACTTTGACGGAGCTATCGACGAAAAGTCGCTAGCGACATTGGTGGATCGCGTCGACGCAGGACAGCCAATGACTTTCGAAACGCTCCACCGACGTAAGGACGGAACAACGTTTCCGGTCGAGGTTCGCGTCGGTAAATTCCGACAGGAAGAGCAATGGTTTCGTCTTTCGCTGGCGCGTGACATCACCGACCGCAGGCAAGCCGAGGATGCTATTCAGCTTGCGCGAGCAGAACTTGCCCATGTAAGCAGGCTGACCACTATGGGAGAACTTGTAGCCTCCATCGCCCACGAGGTCAGACAGCCGCTCACCGGGCTAGTCAGCAGCGGCAATGCCTGCCTTCGCTATCTCGACGCGGATCCCCGTGACATCGTCTCCGCCCGTCGCGCCATCGAGCGCATGATCAGCGACGCTTTTCGAGCCTCCGAGGTCATCGACCGGATTCGGGCAATGGCGAAGAAATCACCCGAACGCAGGGACCGGCTGAATATCAACGATATCGTGTCCGAGACGATTGCGCTGGTGTCCACGGACCTCGAGCGCAGTGCGGTGTCGCTTCGTACAAACCTCTCCGACGGCTTGCCCCCGATCGTAGGGGACCAAGTGCAAATCCAGCAGGTGATCCTGAACCTTATCATGAACGCCAACGACGCGATGGCGGCGACGCCAAAAGGAGCGCGCGAACTCGTCGTAAGCACTGAAAAGGCAGCACCCAATGCCGTTTTGGTGGCAGTCCGCGATAGAGGCCCTATCCTCGACCTGGCGAAGATCGGCGATATATTCGAGGCGTTCTTCAGTACCAAACCTAAGGGTATGGGCATGGGTCTGACGATCAGTCGCTCGATCATAGAGGCTCACAAAGGCCGACTCTGGGCCATGCCAAACGCGCCCCACGGTGCCATTTTTCAGTTTACATTACCAACCGAGGAGAAATAATGGATCCATGTCCGGGGCGCCGCCTGACCGGCGCAAAACTTGGGGACATGGATGAAGGAGATTGTCTACATCATTGATGATGACGCATCTGTCCGCGAAGGCCTCGGCGATCTCCTGCGCTCGGTTGGACTTGAGGTACTGACATTCGCTTCCAGCCAGGAGTTTTTGGATAGCAAGCGCCCTGAGGTTCCGGGCTGCATCATTCTCGATGTAAGGCTGCCGGGGCGGAGCGGCCTGGAATTTCAGAGCATGCTCACTTCCCTTGGAATTGAGCTTCCAGTCATTTTTATCAGTGCCCACAGCGACATTCCGATCTCTGTACGGGCGATGAAAGCCGGCGCTATCGAATTTCTGACGAAGCCGCTGCGCGAGCAGGAATTGCTCGATGCCGCCTATGCCGGAATCGAGCGCGATTGCGCTCGGAGGCAGGAAGTCGCGCTCATTGCCGAGCTTCGGTCCCGCTATGATTCCTTGACGCCGCGCGAGCGCGAGATCATGAACCTGGTGGTCGCGGGCAGCGTCAACAAGCAAATCGCCGCTCATGTGGGCCTGAGCGAGGTGACCGTCAAGGTTCATCGCGGCCACGTCATGCAGAAGATGCAGGCGAGATCTCTCGTTGACCTGGTCCGGATGGCGGACAGCCTCGGATTGACGACGAAGCCGGCGTGGGTCAGGTAGGCTCCCGTGTCTAGACCAAAGTATCGGGCGCCTGCCACGGGTGGATAATCGGGGCGCCAATTCGGCTGGTCCCTTATCTCATTCGGCAATACGTTCCGAAGGCCGTCGGCTCTATCCTCTTACCAGCTGAAAACACCTGCAGAGACAGGACGGACGTTATCGCGTCCCGGTGCAAGAATCTGCGTCGGGTCCGCGCATCCCTACCATTGGACGGACGTTCATCGATGTTGACGCAACGCGAGTACTGAAAGACCGAGGAAAGGTATCATCCATGCAAAACCAGAGATACGCCCTGCAGAAGAACCTCAACATCTACTGGACGGTAATCGATACAGTTTCGGATCGGAAAGCTCTCGTCGACGGCTTCGTTATGGACATGCTTACCGCCGATGAGGCGGAAGAAATGGTCAACATGCTGAACCGTGCGGAATCCCATGGCATCCTTGCGCCTGCCCAGAGGGAGCACCGCGATTGGAGACAACAGTAACTGTTCGATCGCCATCTAGGCGACCGCTATAGAGTTGAGCCGGTCGCAGATGTCCTCCATCTCGCCATCGGTGATCGACAGGGGTCCACCTCTCTCGAAAGCCATTTGCGAACCCGGCCATTGGTGTTCTCGACCGTGCCTTTCTGTCAGGGCGACTGTGAGTCACAGAATCAAGTCTGCGTTTCGATGCCAGCCTGCAGATAGGGCCATTCGCTGAACTCAGTGCCTCGGTCGAAGGTGATTGGGCGTCGAGCAGCGTGGGTCGGGGTTGGAGCACCTCGATCAACCTGTCCACGATCGGCTTCGACTTGTTTTTTCTGGCATGTCGCACTTGGAAATAGAATGTACTCCTGCAGATAGGGCCATTCGCTGAACTCAGTGCCTCGGTGGAAGGTGATTGAGCGTCGAGCAGCGTGGGGCAGGGGTTGGAGCACCTCGATCAACCCGTCCATGATCGGCTTCGACTGCCGGTCATTGTTGCGCAGGAAGACAGCAAAACGGCTGACCCGCTCGACCAATGAGGTCACGTTGGCCTTGCCGAACTTCTTGCGAAACTGAATGAGATCGCACTCCCAGTGGCCGAACTGCTTGCGCTCGGCGACAGTATCGGGACAATGAAGGATGTTGAGTTCCGGGCTGAAGCGGCGACCGTGACGCCGGCGGGCATGCCGCGATCTGCGTCTCGCACGCCGCTCCGGCAGGTGCGGCCACAGTTTGATGGCCTGACCGTCTGCGGAATAGGCGAACTTGTAGATCGTCTCATAACTGACGCAGATCGGATGGCGCTCCAGCCGCATGCGGCCGGCGATCTGCTGTGGCGACCAGCCATGGATGATCCGTTCGATCACCGATTGGCGCACATGGGAGAACCGGGCGAGCTTGCGCAGCTTGGCTCTGCGCTCACGGGCCATCTCGTTGGCGGTGACGCAATAGTAGCCGCTCAGATCCGGCATCTGCGGGTCTTCAAAAGCATTCCGCTTGAGCTCGCGGAAAATCGTCGAGCGATGCCGGCCGAGCTTCTCGGCAATGACGGTGGCGCTGAGGCCCGCTGCTCGCCAGCCAGCGATCCTGCGACGTTCATCCATGTCGATCTGCGAGTAGGTGCGTTTCATCAGTCATTCCTTGCGAGTGATAACCCATTGGTATCTATCGCAAGTCGCACTTCATCCTTGAACCCACCCGGCTACACAGGCGTGTGGCGTAATCAACATTATGGAACGGCGGCCCTTGCCAGCCGCACGAAGGCGGCGTTCGCTCCGCTGCGCGCAGCGCAACAGCGGCGGGTGCCACCGACTGGCTGAAGGCGAACATCACCTATAACATGGCCGCCAGGATGAAACTCATTTCACCAGCGATCACCCCAAGGCCTTCTGCTTGCGCGTCATCTCGAATCTTCTGCAGCTGTCATGTGAGGCTCCTGCCCCGAAGCGATCATCAGGAGCCCAGCAAGGCGCTGATCTCGGCGCGAGAAGGCATGGCGGGAGCCGTGCCCGGCCGTGTTACCGCGATCGCGGCGGTCGCGCAGCCGAAACGGACGGCCTCGATTGGCGCCCGGCCTTCGGAAATCGCCGTCGCGAACCCACCGAGAAAGGCGTCCCCGGCACCGGTTGTGTCGATGACATTTCCGGCCGAAAATGCGGGGACGAATTCGCTCTGCCCGGCGGCGTGATAGAGTGCGCCGCGGGCGCCGAGCGTGATGACCGCTGCTTTCGCGCCCCGATCGACCAGCGTGCGCGCCGCTGCGCGTGCCTGCTCGTCGGTTCCGATCGCATGACCCACCAACTCCGCCGCTTCGACTTCATTGGGAACGATGAAATCGCACAAGCCATAGATGCTGTTCGGGATGGCGCTGGCCGGGGCCGGGTTGAAGATTGTCGTTGCCCCAGCCCTCTTGGCTATCGACAGGCCGTGCAAGGCCGCTTCCAGCGGCTGTTCGAGCTGTGTCATGAAAAGAGCCGCGCTTTCGATCGCCGCCCGGTTCACTTCGACATCTTCGATGCCGATCAGCCCCGCGGCGCCAGGCACCACGATGATGGCGTTGTCGCCGCTCACCTCGTCGACGAAGATGAAGGCGGCACCCGTGGAAACGCCTTCCATCTGCATCACATTGGCTTTAACGCCCGCCTCCGCATAGGCCCCAAGGGCCATCGCGCCGAACGCGTCGTTGCCCACCCGTGAAATGAAAGTCACCTTGCCGCCTGCCTTTGCCGCGGCAATCGCCTGGTTGGAGCCCTTGCCTCCCGGCCCGAGGGTGAAACCCGATCCCATCAGCGTCTCGGCAATATGGGGCAGGCGCTTTGCCTTATAGGCGGTGTCGGCGGCAAAAATGCCTAAAATGACGATCCCGCTTTTTTCGCTCATCTCACAGCCTCTTCCGCAGGAATGACGCCCTTGGTCAGAAGGAAGCATCCATAGAACCGCAATTCCCCGGTCGCGATCACGCAATAGGCCTTTTTGGCGATGTCGTAGAACGCCATGCGTTCGACGGGATACATCGGCGATGGCTTGCCTTCGGCGCGGTCGACGATCGCCTGCACTTCCTGCTGAATCGGCGGAATTTCATCCGGCTTGCCGATCACTTCCATGCGGCCAACCGAAGGCTGGATCGGCGTGTCCAGAGGTAGGACCGAAAGGACCGCGTCGATCGCCTGCGGCGCGGGAATGTTTTCCATGGTCAGCAGTCTGCCCAGGCGCGTCTGGCGGGCTATCGAGTCCGATGGAAAGTTCATGTCGGAGATGACGAGATAATCGCCATGTCCCATATTGCAAAGTGCCTGAAGAATGTCGCCGTTGAGTTCGGCCCGAATTCCCTTGAGCATTGATTTTCCATCCTTTCTTTAGCCGGAGCGCCGGCCGTGCTTCAATTTCCGTGTCTGGCGATTTCCGCCTTGGAGAACCGCGACCCTTTCGGACGCACAAATGACGCTCTCACTCTTTGGATCTATGCATCGGGCCTTCCGAGAATCGATTCCGATTTTCGGGCCGGTGCGCCAGGTTGCGGGCACGGGCCGCTCGAACCACGCACGATCAGCGATCCGTCCACCATTTCGTCCCCCTTGCCCGGCGGTTCCTCCAGGAGAAGGCTGACCGCGCGCCGCGCCAGCATGTCAGCCGGCTGGCGTATCGTTGTCAGCCGCGGCACCACCAGATTGGCAAGCGAAATGTCGTCGAAGCCTGTGACGGACAGTTTTCGCGGCACATCGATCTTGAGGTCGCGGGCGGCACGCAAGGCGCCGATCGCCTGCTGGTCGCTGGCGGCAGCGATCGCCGTCGGCCGGTCCTGCGGCGGGCGTGAAAGCAGCTCGCGGGCAATTTTTTCGCCAGATTCGTAGTCGAATCTGCCATGGGCGATTTCCAGTTCGACAGGCTCGCCGGTTTTGGCGAAGCCGTCCATGTGGCTGACGAAGGCCTCCTTGCGCATGCGCCCTGCTTCGGTGTCGGTCGGCCCGGCAATATAGGCGATGCGCCGGTGCCCCAGCCCATAGAGATGATCGGCAATCAGCGTGGCCGCCTGCGCATGATTGGTCGATACCAGGGGAAAGGTGCCGAAGCGCCGGTCCAGCGATATGACCGGCACCGAGGCTGGCAGATCGAGACCTGAACCGTCGCTCGAAGCCACCACGATGATGCCGCGCACCGACCGGTCGAGAAAAGCCGAAACATGGCTCTGCTCCGCGTCGCTGTCATTATGCGAGCTTGCCAGCATCAGGCTGTGACCGCATTCGAGCGCCGCACGCTCGACGCTTGCCGCAAGCTGCGCAAAAAAAGGATTGGTGATGTCGGGAACGACGAGGCCGATGACGTCGGTTCTGCTGGTGCGCAAGGCTCGTGCAGTCACGTTCGGCCGGTAACCGAGCGCCGAAATGGCATCGTTGACCCTTTCACGCAGCATGGGTTTGACCGCGGCTTCGCCCGACAGAACGCGCGAAACGGTGCCCACGGAGACGCCCGCATATTCGGCGACATCCTTTACTGTGGGCATCTTTGACATGTTCAAACGTTCCGCGGCTATTTTACCGCTCCTGCGGTCATCCCGGCGATGATGTGCTTTTCCAACACGACGCCGACGATGACCAGCGGAAGGATACCGGCGGTGGAAAGGGCGGCCATCGACCACCAGTTGATGCCCTGGCTCCCTGTCTGACTGGCAATCATCACCGGCAGCGTGTTGGTATTGGTGGAGGTCAGCAGTGCGGCAAAGAAATATTCATTCCAGCACAGGATCAGCGCCAAAAGGAAGGCCGCCACCATGCCCGGCAGAACGAGCGGCACAATGATCCGGGCAAACGCGCCCCAGACCGACAGGCCATCGACGAGGGCCGCCTCCTCGAGCTCCACCGGGATGGTGGCGAACTGGTCGCGCATGATCCAGACGACAATCGGCAGAACCATCAGCGTATAAACGGCGATCATGCCGGCATAGGTGTCGAGCAGCGCCAGTTCCTTGTAGAGAACCAGGAATGGCAGGGCGAGGACGACGGGCGGCATGATGAGCTGCGACAGGAAGAAAAAGGAAATGTCGGAATTGCGCATATGGCCGAACTTGTAGGAGAAGCGGCTGAGGCCGTAGGCGGCCAGCGATCCGAGCACAACGGCAAGAGCGGACGCCGTGACGGAGATGATGACGCTGTTCCAGAGCCGGCGCATGAACTCGTCGCGCACGGTCGATATCTGGGGAATCGTATCGGGAGAGAGCCCGAGCGAGCGCCAGCCGAGCCAGCTGGGCGCAAAGTTGAACCAGGGGATCAAATTGCCGCGCATGACATCTGCGGCCGTCTTGAACGAGGTCGAAACCGTCCAGAACAGCGGAAAGATGCAGACACAAGCCCAGATGGCGAGCAGGCCGTAGACGGCCAAACGCATGGCCCACCAGCGAATCCGCTGGCCCCGCCCGTATTTTTCGAAATCGATGCGAACCATCAGAGCCTTCCTGTCATCCGCTTGACGATGCGGTCGAAGATCTTCATCAGCCCCGTCATGCCGACGACGATGATCACCAGATAGACGAGCGCGAGCAGGGTTCCGTATCCGACATTCGAACGGTCGCGATATTCGCGATAGATGAAACTGGTGACGGAATCCGTCGCTCCTCCGGGACCTCCCGATGTCACGGTGATGATGATGTCGGCGAGCTTGAGCTTGAAGATGATGCGGATCATCACTGCCGTGACCGACACAGGCAGCATGAGCGGGAAAATCACCTGCCAGAAGCGCTGCCATTTGGTGGCGCCGTCGACTTCGGCCGCCTCCAGCACCTCCCTCGACAAGGCCTGCAATCCGGCGAGCAGCATGATCATCATGAATGGAATGAAGGTCCAGGCGTCCATGATCATGATCGAAAGGCGTGCCGTCAGCGGATCGCCGAAAAAGGAAGGGTTTTCCCAGCCGAGCCAGCGGGCAAGGCGTGCGATCGGGCCGAACCGGGTCTCCAGCATCGACTTGCCCACCATCCAGCTCACCGCGACCGGCGACAGCATCAAGGGCACGAGGAAAGTGACGCGCCAGAACTTCCGGGCAATGATTTCCTGGTTGAGGAGCAGCGCCAGGCCGAAAGCGATCGCATATTCGACAGCAATCGCAAGGCAATAAAGGATCATGTTGAGCAAGGCGTTGGCATAGAACGGATCGGCGATCATCCGGCGCACATTGTCGAGCCCGTTGAAGCGCCGACCGACAGAAGATGCGAGGTTCCAATCGGAAAAGCCGATCCAGAGCGCAAAGAGCAGCGGGAAGACCACCATCGATACGACGAAAAGCGCCGCCGGCAGAACAAAGAGCGCCTTTTTGCCGGCCTCGCCGTATATGACGACGCGGGTGACGCAAAGAACCGCGGCCCAGATGAAATAGGCGTAAAGAACCGGCCGCCAGTTGGCAAAGCCCCAATCGGTCCAGCCAAGTTCGTGGACAGCCTGCAACACAAAGGATGCCATGAACCATAGCGCGCTCAGCCATAGAGCCGCGCGGCCCCAGAAACGACGGCTCGCGGAAATGGAGCCGGCTTCGACCGTGTGGAGCAGGTCGCCTTCGACTGTCGACATTGATATTCCTCGCCGGACAAGATGGGCGCCGGCGGAGCCTTTGAGTCCGCCAGCGCGTTTATGTCAATCGATCAGAGCCCGAGGCTCGCCCGATAGAGTTTCAGCTGGCTATCGCGGCCGATCTGGTCTGTGATCTTTTCCCAGGCGGCGGCAATCGCATCCGCGGTTTCCTGTGCCGACTTGTATTGTCCGGCAAAGCCCTTCGCCAATTCGTCCTCCGCAACGGAGTAGTATTGGAAGATGCCGGGGATGCGCGGCTCGATCGCTGCGTTCGGGTGGTTGTAGCTGTCGGCGTTCGAGCCCAGATAATCCTCGATATAGGCGCGGTCGTAACCTGCCTTTTCCCATTCGTCATAGTTGAAGTGGGACTGACGATAGGGCTGGAAGCCGGATGGATAGGCCGACGTCCACAGGGAAAGATCCTTGCCGCCGAGATGGGCTGCGGCAGACCAGGCCGCCTTGCGTTTTTTCTCGTCGCTGGAGACCCGCTTGGTGACGTAAATGCCCCAGCCGAGATAGGCCATGTTGGGCGCTTCGTTATACTTGTCTTCCCATTGACCGGACTTGCGGTTGTAGACGCGGTTGGAGCCGCGGTTGATGCCGAAGCCGACCACGTCGCCGACGACCGAAGTGTCCGAGGTCCGTGCGCTGGAGCCGACGTCGCCCCACCACATCAGCATGGCGCCGGTGCCTGCGAGGAACTGCGAGAAGGCGGTGGTGCCGGGATCCGCATTGATCTGATCGGCCGGATAGGCCTTTGCGGCGATCAGATCCAGTACGTCTTGGATCGCCTGGACCCAGGCGGGGTTGTTGACCAGCGGCTTCATGTTTTCGGGGTCGAACAGCCACGCCGGGTCACCGGGATATTTCGCATAGGCCGTCGCACGGTTTTCGATGAAATAGAAGCCGAAGCCGCCCCAACCCTTGAGCGGATCGAGATAGCCATAGGCCGGCTGACCGGTCAACGGATCGGTTTTGCCGATCAGCGCCTTGGACGCTGCGTTGACGTCCTGCCAGGTCTTCGGCGGCTCGGCCATGCCGCTGATCGAGCCTTCGCCGAAGTAGTCCTTGCGATAGGCGAAGGTGTGGCAGTCGCCGTCGATCGTCACGCGATAGGTCTTGCCGTCCCAGGTGCCGACCGGGGGCTTGAGGTAGCTCACCAGGTCGTCGGCTTCGACCTGCTTTGCAGCCCAATCAGGCATCTCGTCGAGAAGCCCGCGTCCGGCGGTGTCGCCTTCGAAAGGCGCGCCCATTTCAAGGATGTCGAAATCGACAGTGCCGGTTGCGATCGACTGCTGAAGACGGGCGTTGTAATCGGCCTGGGCAAGGTCGATCCAGTTGATCTTGGCGCCGGTATAGGCTTCCCACGGCTTCAGGAAGCCGCGGAACAGGAAGTTGTGGAGGTTCTGGTTGTTGAGCCCCATGAAGGTCAGCTCGACACCGGCGAACTCGCCTTGCTTGACATTGGCCTTGGTCGGACCGAGGCAGAGCTCACCGACCTTCTGCCAGTCTGCGTCCGTCGGCGAGCCCTTGCCGACGCCGGGAATCTGCAGGATCTGGGCGCGCAGATCATCGGCGGCGAATGCGGTGCCGGCAATTCCGCCCATCGCGCCGGACAGGCCGAGCAGAGCCGCCGCACTTGCCGTTCCGCGCAAAACGTCGCGGCGACTTGCCTGACGGCGCATCAATGCATCGTAAATTTCGATTTTCATGTCTTCCTCCTCCACGTTTGGTGCGCTGCCGCCAGCCAGTGTTCCGGATGGGCTCCGGCCCGAATTTGGGACTGGTCTCGTGCAGAACTATCTGGTAAACAAGAAAATGAAACGTTTCATAATTCTTGTTCGAAACCGCTCCTCTCGGTCTCGTCATTGAGCATTAGACGGGAAGCGGAAAAAGTCAATAAAAAATGAAACGTTTCATGGAGGAGGTTCGAAGGTATTTCAGGTCTGGCAGAGCGCGCTTTCGCTGGGCCTCATACTCTGGATACTGTCGAGAGATTCATCCCCTGGAATCTGTGCCGGGGGTGACCGGAAAGCGAGTGGGAGGCATATGGCTGAGGTCAATATTTCAGAGGCGCGGAAGGCCTATGGCGCCTTAAATATCCTGCATGGGGTCGATATAGACATTCGCGACGGCGAGTTCGTGGTGCTCGTCGGTCCGTCCGGTTGCGGCAAGTCGACCTTGCTGCGCATGGTCGCAGGGCTCGAAAGCATTACCGGCGGCACCATCTCGATCGGAGGAAAGATCGTCAACAATCTGCCCCCAAAGGATCGCGATATCGCGATGGTCTTCCAAAGTTATGCGCTCTATCCGCACAAGACCGTTGCCGAGAACATGGTCTTTGCGCTGCGCCTGCAGAAGCAGCCGGCCGATGTCATCAAGCAGCGTCTGCAGGCGGCGGCTGAAACACTCGACCTGGTGCCCTATCTTGACCGCTATCCGCGCCAGCTTTCCGGCGGCCAGCGGCAGCGCGTGGCGATGGGACGAGCCATTGTCAGGTCACCGCAGGTCTTCCTGTTCGACGAGCCCCTGTCGAACCTTGACGCCAAGCTGCGCGTGCAGATGCGCAAGGAGATCAAGGAACTCCACCAAAGACTGAGAACCACGACGATCTACGTCACCCATGATCAGGTCGAAGCGATGACCATGGCCGACAAGATCGTCGTCATGCAGGGCGGCAGGATCGAGCAGACCGGAACGCCCCTGGAGCTTTACGACCGTCCGCGCAATACGTTCGTGGCCACCTTCATCGGCTCGCCGTCGATGAATCTGCTGAACGGTCGCTACAAGGCCGATGGTGCGTCGTTCGTGACCGAGACAGGCGACGAGATTGCGCTCGGTTTCACACCGGAGGCGTCTGACGGACAGTCTGTGCTTCTCGGCGTACGCCCCGAACATCTGTCGCTCAGCCCGGGCGGCTTGGAAACGATCGTCAACGTCACCGAGCCCACCGGCCACGAGACGATGGTCTTCCTGCGCTACGGCTCCGGCGAGCTTGTCGCGGTGCTGTCCGAACGTCACGATTTCGAGCCGGGTCAGGTCGTGACGATAGCCCCTCGGCCGGGCAAGCTCCATCTGTTCGATGCGGAGTCAGGTCAGACGCTGCGGCGAGATTGAGGCCATGGATGTCCCGGCAATCTGCATTCGCCGGGTGAGGAGCCGCGATGATCGCCCATTCGCACGAAGGCGGTTTGCGTTTTACGGTGTCAGCACCGCTGCCCCGCTCAACCGGCCGGCACGCAGATCGTCGAGCGCCCGGTTGGCGTCGCTAAGCGGATAGACGGTCGTGTGGGTCCTGACGCCTGCCTGACGGGCGACGGGAAAGAATTCCTCCGCGTCGCCACGCGTGAGGTTTGCGACCGAGACGACGCTTCGCTCGCCCCAGATCAAGGCATAGGGCATCGCCGGAACGTCGCTCATATGGATGCCTCCGCAGACGACCCTGCCGCCCTTGCGCACGACTTTCAAGGCCGCCGGCACGAGCGCTCCGACCGGAGCGAAGATGATGGCCGCATCCAGCATGACCGGCGGGCTTTCATCGGAGCTTCCCGCCCAGACAGCGCCGAGGCTGAGGGCAAAACGGCGCGCCGCAACATCGCCTGCTCTCGAGAACGCATAGACCTCACGGCCCTGCCAGCGGCAGATTTGGGCGATGATATGAGCGGCCGCACCGAACCCGTAGAGCCCGATCCTAGCGCCGTCGCCAGCCTTCTTCAATGAACGCCATCCTATGAGACCGGCGCAGAGCAGCGGGGCAAGAGCGACAGGATCAGCCTGAGCGTCCAGCGCGAAGGCATAGTCGGCATCCGCGACGACATGGGTGGCAAAGCCGCCGTCGCGCGTATAGCCGGTGAACTGCGGCCGGTCGCAGAGGTTTTCCTCTCCGGCCCGACAAAAGGAACAGGATCCGCAAGCGTGGCCAAGCCATGGTACGCCGACCCTTTGTCCAATCCGCGACGAGGCGATCCCCTCCCCGACCGCCTCGACGATGCCGACGATCTCGTGGCCGGGAACGAGCGGGAGCTTGGGGTTGTCAAGATCGCCGTCACAGACGTGAAGGTCGGTCCGGCAGACGGCGCAGGCCTCCATTCTCAGCATCAGCTGCCCCTGTCCCGGCACGGGATCGGGCCGCTCGACCGGGCGCAAGGGAGACCCGACCGCTTCGAGGATCATTGCCTTCACGCGTCCTCCTCCCGTTGGTGATGCCACGTTGCGCAGGGGACAAAGGGAAACCCCATGATGAGCGCGCTTTGGCCGGCGTCAAGCTTCAAGCGCGATCAGCGCGATGTTCCCTCCCGCTCTTTGCGATAGCTCAATGAGCGGCGCTTCCATCGCAAGCATGATCCGACCGGGATAACCATCGCGAAGGGATGAAGATCATGACGAGCAAGATGATGAAGGCGGCAGTGGTGCGCGAATTCGGCAAGCCGCTTGCAATCGAATGCGTGCCGATTCCTGTTCCCGGTCCAGGTGAAATCCTGGTGAAGGTTGCCGCCTGCGGGGTGTGCCATACCGATCTGCATGCCGCCGAGGGCGACTGGCCTGTCAAGCCGGTGCCGCCGTTCATTCCCGGTCATGAAGCAGCCGGCATTGTTGCCGCCCTCGGTCCTGATGTCACCGAATTCAAGGAAGGCGATGCCGTCGGCGTCGCCTGGCTGCACGATGCCTGCCTGCGCTGCGAATATTGCGAGACCGGCTGGGAAACGCTCTGCGCGCATCAGCACAATACCGGCTATAGCTGCAACGGCGGCTTTGCTGAATATGTCGTCGCCTCGGCCGCTTTCGCAGCCCGCCTGCCGGCCGGCCTCGATTTCGCCGAGATCGCTCCCATCCTCTGCGCCGGCGTGACGACCTACAAGGGATTGAAGGAGACGGAGGCGCGGCCCGGCGAGTGGGTGGCAATATCGGGCGTCGGCGGCCTCGGTCATGTCGCAATCCAATACGCCAAGGCGATGGGCCTCAAGGTGGTGGCGCTCGATGTCGCCGCCGCCAAGCTCGATCTCGCCCGCCAGGTGGGCGCCGATCTCGCCCTCAATGCCCGCGCCGAGGACACGGTCGAAAAGGTGCTGAAGGCAACGAATGGGGGAGCGCACGGCGTGGTCGTCACCGCCGTCTCGCCACCGGCTTTCTCGCAGGCTCTCGGCATGGTGCGGCGCAAGGGCACCGTCAGCCTCGTCGGCCTGCCGCCGGGCAACTTTCCGACGCCGATTTTCGACGTCGTGCTGAAGCGCATTACCATCCGCGGCTCGATCGTCGGCACCCGCCGCGATCTCGACGAAGCCCTGGCTTTCGCCGCCGAAGGAAGGGTCCGCGCCGAGATTGCCAAGGCGCCTCTCGACGATGTCAACGATATTTTCGCCAGCCTTAAGGCGGGAACGATCGAAGGTCGCATGGTGCTCGATATCGCTGGGGAGGCGGGCGTATCCGCAGCGGCAGAGCAATCCGCCGCATAGCCTGTCCGTAGGCCGCTGCCTTTGCCATAGGGAGAGCGGCCTACACATTCGCATGCCGGCAAGCCGCGGCGGGATGTCCGCATATATGTCAGCGCCGACGCTCAAATTTGACGTCGATCAAAGAATTCGGACTGCATCGCCGCTAGCTTGTTCCCATTGGGTTCGCCGGCAAGCGCCTGCCCATTCAAATGCTTGAGACCATGTCCGCCCGACGTGAAACGGACGCTTGTCTCATCGGGAGTGAACCATGCTCGTTCAAGCCATCATGACGTCGCCGGCGATCACCGTAACGGCATCCGCCTCCGTAGCCGAAGCGGCCAGGTTGATGCTCGACAACAGGATCAGCGGCCTGCCGGTCGTCGGTGCCAACGGTGCGCTCGTCGGCATTGTCAGCGAGGGGGATTTCCTGCGCCGCAGCGAACTGAGCACCGAGCGCAAACGGTCGTGGTTGCTCGAATGGCTGACAAGCTCGGGAAGGATCGCCGCGGAATATGTGCGCACGCACGGGCGGCGGGTGGAGGAGGTCATGACAGCGCCGGTCAGCGCGATTGCCCCGACCGCCTCCCTTTCCGATGCGGTGCGGCTGATGGAGCGCCAGGAGATCAAGCGCCTGCCGGTCGTGGAGGGTGGCAGGCTCGTCGGCATCGTCGCCCGCTCCGATCTGCTGCGCGCGCTTTCGCAGGCGCTGCCGGCCACTTCCACGTCTGCCGGAGATGCGCAGATCCAGGCGGCGATCGAGGCAGCGCTGGCAAAGCAGAGCTGGAGCCGCAACGGCTTCATCCACTCCCGCGTGACCGACGGTATTGCCGAGCTCACCGGAACCGTCTTCGACGAACGGGAGCGTCTCGCCGCAAAAGTCGCCGTCGAGAATGTTGCGGGCGTCACGTCAGTCAAGGATCAGCTCGTCTGGGTCGATCCCTATTACGGCATCGCGCTGCCGCCGCCGGACGCCGAAACCAGCCAGGCGTGAATTTGGTCAGCCGGCAGGGGGGCGCCGCAAAAAGCGGAAGCCGGCACCCGCCGTTCGCGATGGCGCCGGCCGTTCTGACGCGCGAGGCACGCTGTCGCGGCGCGGGCTGCGGCCTGCCCAAACCTCTCGCGCGGACACATATGGGAGCGAGACGCTAAAATGCCGAAAAGTCTGCTCGGTTTCGTGCTTCTCATCAGCCGCTACATCAGATGGCGATTGCAGCCCTATCCATCGTTCTTTTTCCTCGCCGGCACGGCACCGCTCGAAATCCAGAGGCGCATCATCAATGCAGCCACTGAGCGCGGCTCCTATAGGGCAATCCTGATCCTCGTCCTTGCCTATCTCGGGCTTGTCCTGCTGGAGGGGCTGACCAAGCTGATGTTGAACGTCTATCGCGGCTGGGTCGGGGAAATCGCGGTCCGCTGGCTGCGCAAGTCGGCGCTCGCCGCTTCGCAGCGATCGGAAGAAGCGCCCCTCGATGCGCTTGCCGAAGGCGTTCAGCTCTCGATCATTATCGCCGAGGCGGAGCCGGTCGGCGGTTTCGTCGGCACCAGCATCTCGGGAGCCGCTGTTGCAGGCTGGGATTCTGGTCGCCGTCGGCTGCTATTTGATCTTCCTGCAGCCACTGATGGCGCTTGCCGTCGCCGTCGTCTTCCTGCCGCAGATCGGCTTCGTGCCGCTGATGCAATCGGCGATCAACCGCCGGGTGAAGACAAAGATCACCGTGATGCGACGTGTGAGCCAAAGCATGGTCCAGCATGTCGTTACCGATGATGCGCTTGATGCCCAGACGCCCCGGGTGGAGAGACTCTTCTCGCTGAACATGAGCGTCTACAGCACCTTGCCCTCGCCGGGCCGATCCTTGAACAGGGCCCCGCACTCTCCTAATGCGACAGTAGGATAGGCAGGGTGATGCTGGTCAGCACTGCCCGGGTGGCGCCGCCGAGCACGAATTCTCGCAGTCGCGAATGACCGAAGCCGCCCATGACGAGAAGGTCGGCCCGCAGTTCGAAAGCCTTGTTCTGCAGCACCTCGCCAACCGGCTCGTCACGAGCGCGCACCTGCGCCACCTCGGCCACCACGCCGCTCTTCAGCAGGTTCTCGACGAGATAATCTCCCGTTTCGTATGTCACCGGCTTTTCGTCGATGACGGTGAGCAGGTAGACCTTGGACGCGCATTCCAGGAAGATCGAGGCATCATGGGCCGCCCGCGCAGCCGCGTGGCTGCCGTCCCACGCAATGGCGACATGATCGATCCGGCCGCCGAAAGGTGCGGGTGGATAAAGGATGAGCGGTCGCCCGGATCCGAACAACACCGCCTCGACGATCGGACGGGAGAGTCCCGCCAGTTCCAGAAGCACGAGATCGTAGGCGCGCGAGGCTTCTGCCAGCGCTTCGACGACGAAAGGTTCTTCAACCTTGATCTTGCGCGTCCGCAGATCGACGGAAGCCGCCCTTGCCTCGTCCATCGCCTTCTGCGTCAGCACGGAACCGCGTTTGCGGCTCAGCGCTCCGGCCTCCCGCGCCATCTGCGCCGCATCGATGATCAACGAGGACAGCGCATTGGAGACATCCGGAACGGTGATCTCGACCGCACAGACCGTGAGTGTCGCCTGCATGTGGCGCGCAAGTGCGATGGCATTGGCGATCATGACGTCCGAAGTCGCATCCGGATAGGTGAGGAGCGGAACAAAGATATGCTGTTTCATGACAATCCTCCGGAGGAGAGTGCGATAGCTGATGTCGCGACCCTGACAGCTGCTCGGAATTGCGCATTGACATGCCTCAAGCCGGGCGCCTCACATCCGTTGATGCCGATCAATGCAGCGCTGCTCAGAGGCTCTACGGTGATGATCAGTGATTTGTGGATGGCCGCCGGCCGGTTGAGACATATGCCGCCGGTCCTGCAGCAGGGAGAACATCGATGAGCGAAAAGATGGAAAACAGACTGAAGACCTTGAGAGCGGATCTGCAGCGCCGGGTGTCGGCGATCGATGCCGACCTTGCTGCCGCTCTGGACCCGGATAGCGAAGATCGTGTGACCCAGCTCGAAAACGATCAGGTGCTGATGGAAATGCGGAAGGAAGCACGTGAGCAAATCATCTCTATCGACGCGGCTCTCGAGCGCCTGAATCACGGAAGCTTTGGCCGCTGCGTCAGATGCCTCGACCCGATCGACCCGGGCCGGTTGGAAGCCATTCCCTACACCCCCTATTGCGTGACCTGTGCTCGCCTGGCGGGCTAGCAGCCGACCGGGACGCCGGGGACTGACATGACCGCGAGCAATCTGGATCTCTCCGGTCCAAGGGGTGCGAGGCCAACGATCATGTCATACCCATTGCGCCAACTTCGTCCGGTTGTCCTCATTTTGCTGTCGACGTTTGGCATTGTCGCCTCCATCGCTTTCCGTTTTGCCAGCCTGCCGGCGGCATCCTCCTATGTGCTTGCCGGATGTATTGTCGTCACATTGCTGTCTCTTGCCGTGGACGTCGTTGCAGGACTTCGTGCCGGAGAGTTCGGGCTGGACTTTCTCGCCGCCGTTGCGATGGCTTCGGCGCTGTGGTTCGGCGAGAATCTGGCCGGTGCGATCGTTGCCGTGATGTACGCCGGCGGCCAGTTCCTGGAGGCTTACGCGCACCATCGAGCCGACGAGGGCATGTCCGATCTCCTGGCGAAAATTCCGCGCACGGCACGCAGGTTGCGGCGGCGGTCGCCTCCACCCTCAGCCTCGGCGCCGTCAAAGCGCGCCTTTCGCCCGCCGACAAAGTGGCCGTCATCAAGGAAGAGCGCGCTGGCGGATCGGTGCTAATGGTCGGTGACGGGGTGAACGATGCTCCGGCCCTGGCGGCGGCCGACATTGTCCTTGTCAGGGATAGCCTTCGAGGCATCGTAGATGCGATCACAACCGCCCGCCGCGCGCGCAATATCGCACTGCAAAGCGTCCTTGCCGGATGGGCCTGTCTATCCTTGCAATGATCGCCGCGGGATTGGGATATCTGCCTCCGGTCGCCGGCGCGATGCTGCAGGAAGTGATTGATGTTGCAGTCATCATGAACGCGTTGCGAGCCCTTCACTGATTGCTGACAAGGCATAGCGGCTGTCGTCCGGCGACCTTGAATACCGCAGCAAGGCTTGGCGAGGTGCTCGCTGCGGCAGGCCGGCATCTGTCAAAGACTCTTCGGTTGCTTCCTTGTCTTGGTCTCGGAAATTGCGCTTCATCAATGCACGAGGCGGGCGTCAACCTACAATACGTTGGCGATCAGGTGAAAGGAGCACCTCATGTCATTGGGTTTACGGGAATTCACCTTGGCCGAATGCTACGCCATCCTGGAAGAGACGCGCTTTGGGCACCTGGCCTGCTGCAAGGACGGCCAGCCATATGTCGTCCCCATCTATTTCGCCTATGACAGCGGCGTCGCATACTGTTTTTCGATGCCCGGCCGCAAACTGGAATGGATGCGCGAAAACGACAAGGTTTGTCTGCAGGTCGATCAGCGGGCGGGCTCGGGCTGGAGGAGCGTCATCGCTGAAGGAAGGTTCGAGGAGTTTCCAGATACCGAAGTTTGGCGCAGCGAACGCCTGCACGCCTGGGAAATGTTGCAGAAACACTCGGACTGGTGGGAAGTCGGCTCGCTTAAACCACAAGAAGTTCCAGTCTTCGGCAAATCTCCGCACATTTTCTTTGGAATCCTTGTGCGGTCATTGTCGGGCCGAACCGCTTTCGCCGTCGACTAGCGCGCGCTTTTGGGAACGCATGGGGGCGGTTCAAAGATTACAGCGCTGCGGGGCGGCTCCTGCAGCGCTGAATTGTCGTGGTGTTATCATTGCCGATGCGGCCTGGCTCCGACCGCAGGCCTCCTCCTCCGAGGTCGGCTCGCGGTCTGCCCGTTCAATGGGCCATGAAAATCGGGGCCTTGGCCTCTTCGATCATCCTGCGCGTCACGCCGCCGAATATCGTCTGCTGCCAGCGCGGATGATTGTAGGCGCCCATGACGATCAGATCGGCCGATGTATCGACAGCGTGCTGCCGAAGAGCCTCGTCTGCGCGCTGTCCGCCACTGGCAATGCGGTCCACCTGAACTTTGACGCCATGACGGGCAAGATAGGTGGCGATATCGGCGCCCGGCTCCTCGCCATTCGCGCGCATCCTGGCAACCGGATCCACCAGAGTGACATAAACAATGTCTGCCTGTTTGAGCAGATCAAGCACCTGCCGGGCTGCGCGCGACGCCTCGTCGCTCGAATCCCAGGCCAGCAAAACCGACCTGCACGGCGAATTCATCGGCCGTGTTCCGCGGTTGATGAGAATTGGGGTTGGCGTCCGGAAGAGTGCGCCGTCGATGATCCTTTTGCGCAGCTGGTCGTCCCGGGCCGCCTGCCGTCCGACCAGGACGACATCGGCGTAAAGCGCCCGCTCGGCAATGTCCTCGCCAGCCCATGCAAACTCCGTATAGACGTCCTGGACTTCGTAGGAGATTCCGCTTCGGCCGAGAATAGTCTTGATCTCGTCGGTCTTTTCGGAGAGCGCGTCGATTTCGCGCTGGCGCTCTTCGATCCAGACGGTAGAGATGGCGTTATACTCGCCGATCATCGGAGGCGCTCCCAGCGAAATCACCATCGCATTGAGATGTGCGCCATGAGCGCCGCAAAATCGACTGCGGTTTTCAGGTCTTCCTCGAACTGATTGACGCTGACGATATTCAGTACCGTCCGGATGGTCATGTCGATATACCTCTCTGGTTGGATAGGAGAAAGCGTAGCAGCCACGGCAGAGCGTTCCTTGACCTTCGTCAAAGCGATGCCGATTTAACTGTGTAGGCTGTTCTTCCCTGGCAGGACTTTCCGGGCAGGCCCGGTATCAGTTTGGAGGCGGCAGATGCTTTCGACGGAGCGAGATTTGAAGCGGGGCGGTGAGCGCTTCCCCATCCCTTCGCAAGGTGAAGTCGAAGGCAGGCTGCTGATGTTCGAAGTGGTTGCCGTCACCTGTCTGCAGGAGCTTCTCGCGAAAACGGATCCGCATCTGGTTTTCAGGCTTCGCCGCAAGCTCCTTCGCAATCTGAAGGAAAAGTGCGCCCCGCTGAAGCTATGCGCGGACGACGAAAAGGCCGCAAAGGAGTTCGCACTCCAGCTGTTGAGCGCAGCTGTGGAACAGGCAGAAGACGAGGGGCGAACCGGCAGCCAAGATCCTCAGCAAGGCCATTAGGAGCCACTGCTCCATCTCTTTCTCGCCTTGCGATCAAGGGCCTCCCTGTAGGCGGGTTCCAGGAGCCGGCCTGCTGCTGACGGGTGCCTGCGGCGGTATCGTCTCCTCGACGGCACTGACGCTTTCCTTTGCCCGTCAATCGAAGCAGACGCCCGCCCTCTCGCCGCTGCTTGCGGCCGGAGCGATGCTGGCGGGGGCCGTATCCCTGAGACGTGTGCTATTGATCTGCGGTGTCATCGCACCTGGTGTGTTGATGGAGCTTGCGGCATTGCTCGGACCGGCTGCCGCAGTGCTCGCCATCGGCGGCGGCCTCGCCGACTTCTCGCCGCGCTCCAACGACGGCCCCGACTTTTCACCGAAAAATCCGTTGGAGGTGATGGTCGTGTTGCGTTTTGCTCTGCTGCTTGCCGTCGTCGACGTGCCTGCGGATGCGGCGCCGGACGACTTCATCATTCCACTGATCAGCTTCAACGACATTGCTTTTCTCCGGATCGGTTGAACTCGTAAACCTGCCGCGGGAAGCCGCCGGGCTCGTGGCGCAGGCTGTCGGACATTCTGTCCCCATGCGGAGCCACCTGCCTTGACGCATATCAAGTGAAATCGCCCACCGGATGCCCGCGCAAGGCCTCCTCAGCCGAGGTCGCTCAGGAATGCGTCGGTCTCCATGAGTTCCAGCTGGACGGAAAAACGATCGTGCAGCAGTTCCAGCGACGCGTCATAAGTGTCGTCGGCGCTGCTGCAGACAGCATCCTTCAGCAGGATGACACGATAGGCGAGATCGATGGCGCCGAGGGTCGTGGCAAGCACGCAGACATCCGTCTCCCCGCCGGTGATGACAAGGGTGTCGACCCGCTCCGACTGAAGAAGCGTATGGAGGCGGCCGTCGATCCACGGTGAATAGGTGCGTTTGTCGAAGCATCGTGCCGGCGGAACAAGCGAGGCCAGCGAGGAAGCCAGATTGACGAGCTCGGGCGGCAGATGCTCGCCCGTCATCATCCACCATTTCTGGTAATAGTCGCGCCATTTCCCCGGCATCGCGTCCGGATGCTGGGGTGGCACGAAGCGCGTAAAAATCGTCCGGGACGGATGCCGGCCGGCAAGTTCCTCGATCTGCGGAGAGATCCGAACCATCCAGGGCACGTGCCATGGGGTGTCTTCCGCAAACATGCGCTGCATGTCGACGCAAAGATGCCGCCACTCGCCGATCCCGGCCATCACATCCTCCCTTCGTCTTCGGGCGTCAACCGCTGCCCGGAACGAAAGTTCCCGCTTTAGGCAATGGCTCCTGAGGCGATTGTTCGTGGTCCGGCGCCGCCCTCCGATTTGGCGAAGCAGTCGAGTTCGCGAAGCGGAACCGGTTTGGAGAAGAAATAGCCTTGGAGATCGGTGCAGCCGAGGGCGGTCAGAAAGTCGCGCTGATATTCGGTTTCGACACCTTCCGCCGTTGTCGAGATGCCGAGGTTGCGGCTGAGGGTGACGATCGCGCCGATGATGGCCGCGCCGTTGGCTTTTGCGCCAAGCTGCGAGACGAAGGAACGATCGATCTTGATGCGGTCGATGTCGAAACGCACCAGGTGGCTGAGGCATGAAAAGCCGGTGCCGAAATCATCGAGAGAAATTTGAATGCCCCGGCTGCGCAGCGTTTTCAGGACCGTATATACATCCGAATTATCCTCGATCAGCGAGGACTCGGTGAGCTCGAGCTCGAGGCGGGATGGCGGCAGGCCGGTCTCTTCAAGAACGGTGAAGACTTCCTCGGCAAAATTCGGTCTTCTGAGCTGAGCCGGCGACACGTTGACCGCCACGAAGGTCTCTACCGGCCATTTGCAGGCAGCCTTGCAGGCTTCGCGCAGGACCCAGAAACCGAGGGCGTCGATGAGGCCGCCCTCCTCGGCAGCAGGGATGAAGCTCGCGGGGGTCAGCAGTCCGCGCTGACTGTGACGCCAGCGCACGAGAGCCTCCGCGCCTGAGGCCGCGTATCCACCCTCGGCGCGATGCACCGTCTGGTAATAGACCTCCAGCGATCCGAAATCCGGCCTGGTGCTGCCCGAGCCGGTTTGGGCACTGTCAGCGGACGAGGCCGTGCCTTTGGCCAGAACTTCGCGTAATTCGTTCTTGAGAATGTCGCGCGCATTTCTGCCCCCGTCCATGGAAGGGGAATAGACGCGCCACTGGCCTCTTCCGCCCATCTTTGCCTCGTAAAGCGCGACGTCGGCATAACGCATGAGGTCATCGGCAGTTCGCCCGGCATCGGGCACGATGGTGAGGCCGATCGAGCCGCCGACCCGGGCGACCGCTTCGCCCCTCAGGAGCGGGAAGGGCCTGCCAAGTTCGGCGACGATCGCGTCGCATATGGACAGCAGGACTTGATCGTCATCCCTGATGTCGCGCAGAAGCAGGGCAAATTCGTCGCCCCCGAGCCGGGCGAGCGTGTCGCCTGGGCGAAGGACGGACCGGATCCGCTCCGCGGCCATCCTGATCAGCTCATCACCGGCGGCATGGCCGAACGTGTCGTTCACCGCTTTGAAGCGGTCGAGGTCGAGAAGTGCGACGGCCGAGCGCTCGGTCGAATACCGCGTTTCGGCCAGGCACTCCTCGAACCGCATGGCGAACAAAGCGCGGTTGGGAAGGTCGGTCAGCACGTCATGCAAGGCCAGCTGCCTTGCATGCAACTCGCTTCGCTTCAACTCGCCCAGACTGCTCCGCAGCCGCACGAGCAGCACCGAAAACAGCACGGCGATCACCAGGGCCGCAATCGAAAGCGCCGGCATCAATCGGCCGATCACCCGTGAACCTGGAAGATCGGGTCGCCATACGATGAAGCCGATCGGTTCACCATTTGCCGTTGCGTCGATCTGGAACGCAACCTCGTTTTCGTCAGCATCGGCGGTGCGGGCAAAGCGCGCCCCGTTGAGACCCTGCTGCCGGCTCAATTCGTCGAGGGCCGCACCATCGAGAAACCGCACGACGATCAGGAATTGCCGCGTCGGCTGCGGCTGTCCCTCGGGCGCTTCGTTGATGGCGACGATGCCGACGATCGTCGGCCGCCCCTCCAGCCGCATCAGATTGGCCAGCGCATGGTTGGGGCGAACCGCGCTCGCCCGGCGGCTTTCCAGCGAGGATGGCATTCGGTCGGTGAATGTCGGGCTTTGGCTCGCGGTAAGACGGCTGTCTTTAAGGAGCGGCAAAAACAGAGGCTTCATCCAGCGATAGCGCTTTTCCGTTTTCGCATCGGTCAGCATGCTCAACTGAGCCTTGTCGTCGACGACAAAGGCCTGGTCGTATCCGAAGGCGGACATTGCGGTTTCGCTGATTGCGCTGCCGGCCGCCCCGGTCAGAACCGTATCGAGGCTGGAGGAAACACCTGCCGACCGGGACGCAGGATAAACGCGGGCAAGATAGCCGTTGCCGAACTGACCGATGACGTGGGCGACCTGATCAACCTGTTCCCGCAGGCGCGCATTGACCAGCTGACGCTGGCGATCAAGCGCCGCAGCATCGCTTTCTGTTCCCGCCCAAAGCGCGGAGAGGACGACCAGTCCAATCGCTCCGAGCCCGCTGATGGCGATCAGAAAGAGAATTCTTCCCGAGGCGATCCAGGACTTCTGAAACGTGTTGGAGCTGGAAGGAACAACGATGTGCAAGCCTGGACCCCTGGACCCCACGATACGGGCGCAATTGCCACGCTAACAAATAAGCGTTCACGTAGAATTAAAGCCTGCGGCGCACGATAGGACGAGATCGATCACGCCCAGGGGGTTCCGGCGATGTTGCGAATATCCATTCAGACTTTGTTGCGCGGAGCGCTGATGTTGGGCGCGGTCGGCGTCGTTTTGGGTGTGGCCTCGCCGCTGCCGGTGGCCGCGCAAGAGCGGATGCCGATGAGAGTGGCCGTCGAAGGTGCGTTTCCGCCCTTCAACTATCTCGACGCGAACAACAAACTTCAGGGTTTCGACATCGATATTGCCAATGCCCTCTGCGAGACCGGCAAATTCGAATGCCAATTCATCATCGAGAAGTGGGACGACATGATCCCCGATCTCGTTGCCGGAAAATACGACGCGATCATTTCATCGATGTCGATGAGCCTGGAGCGGCGCCAGAAGGTCGCTTTCACCGAGAAATACTATAACAGTCCGTCAGTGTTCATCGCTCGCAAGGACTCGCCGATCACTGACGTCAGCCCCGCGGCCCTCAGTGGCAAAAAGCTCGGGGTGACGTCGTCGACGGCGCAGGAATCTTACGCCAACCATTTCTATCCCGACATGAAGAAAACAGTATTCCGGTCATCGCCGGAATTGTACAAGGGCCTGTCGGACGGGCGCGTCGACATTATCCTGGAGGATAAGCTCGCCATTTACGACTGGATCGCCAATACGAAGGCGGGAACCTGCTGCGCGTTCAAGGGGCCGGATCTGGTCGACGTCACTTATTTTGGCGAAGGTGCGGGAATTGCGGTGCGTCTGGATGACAAGGACCGCCTTGCACGCCTGAACGAGGCGTTGAAGACGATCAAGGAAGACGGGACTTATGACATGATCAATGCCAAATATTTCCCGTTCAGCATCCAGTAGCAGGCAACAGAATTTTCGTGTGACTGCTGCGAGATGGCCGGTTTTCCCAGCCATCTCCGTTTTGAGCTAAAGCGCGCCGTTGCGCACTTTAGCGCGACATCCTTCTCGTCAGGCGGCTTTCGCGACCTCGCCGTGCGGATCGAGGACATACTTCGTTGCCGCGCCATGGTCGAAACTTTCATATCCAGCGGCGGCATCGTCGAGCGGGATGACCTTAGCGTTGACGATATCGGCGATCGGCAACCGGTCGTGGAGAATCGCCTGCATGAGCTGGCGATTATATTTGAGCACCGGAGTCTGGCCGGTGTGGAAGGATTGTGCTTTTGCCCAGCCGAGACCGAAGCGAAGCGAGAGATTGCCGTGCTTGGCGGCATTGTCGACCGCGCCCGGGTCCTCGGTCACGTAGAGGCCGGGGATGCCGATCGAGCCTGCGGCGCGGGTGATCTCCATCATCTGGTTGAGCACGATCGCCGGCTGTTCGCCGCCGGAATGGCCGCGTGCTTCGAATCCTACCGCGTCGATGGCGCTGTCGACCTCGTTGCTGCCGACGACCTCGGCAATCATGTCGCCGAGACGATCGCTCTTGGAAAGATCGATGGGTTCGAAACCGACCTTCGCGGCATGCGCCAGGCGGTCCTTGTTGAAATCGCCGATCATGACGACGGCGGCACCGAGGATGCGAGCCGAAGCCGCAGCCGCTAACCCGACAGGACCGGCGCCGGCGACATAGACGGTCGAGCCGACCCCGACGCCCGCGCGCACTGCACCGTGAAAGCCGGTGGGCAGAATGTCGGAAAGCATGGTGAGATCGCGGATCTTCGCCATCGCCTTATCCCGATCCGGGATTTTCAGCAGGTTGAAATCGGCATAGGGAATGGTGACGTAGCGTGCCTGCCCGCCGATCCATCCGCCCATGTCGACATAGCCGTAAGCGCCGCCGGCGCGGGCCGGATTTACCGTCAGGCAGACGCCCGTATCCTGGGATTTGCAGCAGCGGCAGCGGCCGCAGGCGACGTTGAAGGGCACCGAGACGATGTCGCCGATTTGGAGCATCTCGACGTCGACGCCTTTCTCGATGATCTCGCCGGTGATTTCATGGCCGAGGATTAGGCCCGGCATTGCAGTCGTGCGGCCGCGGACCATGTGCTGGTCGGAGCCGCAGATATTGGTGGAGATAACCTTCAGGATCACGCCGTGCTCGATGCGGCGGCCATCGGGCGCTTCCAGTTTCGGATCGTCGATATCGCGGACTTCGACCTTTCCCGGCCGGAGATAGACGACGCCTCTATTCTTGCTCATGGATTCCTCCCATGTGTTGAATGCCTCGAGCTGCAACCGATGCAGTCGACGGCAAGCTTTCCTCCGGCCTGCCTCCTCTGCAGTCCGGTATTCACATCGCCGCATCGGGCGATATGTCGAATTTCGCAGCTAGGCGCGGACAGGCTGGATCGAGGAGAGAGTGTGCACGATAGGTCTGGCCTGTCGTTCCGCTCGTCATCGCCCGCCGCAATCCGGAGATCTGCTGCGCAAAGAGCTGGTTTCGGGCTCCAGAACCTCCTTTCGATCCGTCTCGAGGTCTGCGGATATCAATCCGACGACCGCTTTCAGGACTTCAGTTCTTCTACCGCTGCGGGGCAGCGCGCCGGCGGCTGGCCAGCCTCGCATGTTCATGTCGTCAGCTTGCAAGGCAACGCCGTGAACATGACCAGAAAACCATGCCTGACCGAAAACGGCGCCCGAAAAAACGACATAGGTGCACCTCCAGGCGACAGGCGGCAAAGCCGCAATCACTTTCGGTCGGGGACGACAGGTTGATCTCGCGAATGCGGCAGTTTTCCGGGTCGCTCCGGATGATGTGATCGCAGCTGTCGGGCTCCCCCCGTTGAACTCGTGGCACTTGTGATCACATCTATTGGCCAGCGGCAGATGTCGTTTTCAATCGTGATTGGACTTCGGCTGTGACCTGAGCGAGGCTGTTTTTGGGAGCGGACCATCTATTTTTCCGGGGATAGGAGGCCGAAATGGAACAGCATGCACTCGAGCAGTTGAAAACGATCGCGAAGGTCAGCACGACCTATAATCACCTTGAAATGACGAGGCGCGAACGGCTTGAACGGTGGGCCGACAGTCTGGAACGCAGTCCCAGGCCGTTTCTCAAGACGCTTCACGAAACCGAATATCAGCCGATTGCAGATCGGCTTGCCTTGCGAGACGACGACACTCCGATCTCTGTTGCGTTCGCTGATCCCATTCTGCGGGCGGCAGGAATGGAAAATGACAGCTATGGAGAAGCCAGGCGGTTCTTCGAACTCAGCGATGAGCAATTGCACGACCTGGTCTGCTTTTGTCATTTCGGGGAACGCGTCAGCGCAGCAACACTAGCTCGCCGCGTACGAAAGATGGCGGCTTACAAACCAGGCGGGTTTTTCGCTCAGCTTCGTGCATTCTTTGGCTGATCGAAGCTGAGGCCACCTGGAGCTACAAAGGGCTGGTCCGTTCCGGCGGGTGGAGCGGCCGCCGCCGCAATCGCTTGGTCGCTCATCGGCGCATGAGCGAACACGGTCAAACCCGTCGCCTCAGTGGACTGGAGGATAGGCGGCAGCTAGCCGCCTACGGTCGGCGGGCCCGGTTGAAGTCGACCGCGGTGTGCCAGAACACAGCGCCGATGATGATCGCGCCGCCGAAATAGGTGGCGATCGGCGGCTGCTCGGAAAACAACAGCCAGACCCAGAAGGGCGTCAGCACGATTTCCATCGTGCCGATCAGTGCCGCCTCCGCCGGCGGCATCCGCTTTGCCCCGGCAAGGAAGAGCACCAGCGCCAGCGAGAAATTCGTCGCCCCGAAGGCGGCAAGGACGATCCAATTGTGCAGATCGAGGGAGCCGACCGAACCGAAAGGCGCGAAGATGGCGAGCGTCAGGAAAGCGCTGACCACAGTCGGCGGCAGGCTCGGCACGCCTGGGTCGATGCGGGGAATGATGATTACGAGCGCGAAGGAGGCGGTCATGCCGAGCGCCAGAAGGTCGCCCCAGCCGGTGCCGCCGCCGATCGAGGAGGCGACGATGACGCCGACGCCGAAGAGGGACACGGCGCCGGCGATCAGCGTCCGCCTGGCAACCCTCTCCTTGAGGATGAGCCAGCCGAACAAGGCCGCGATGAAGGGCGTCGTCGCATAAATCATCGTCACATTGGCGACGGTGGTCATGTAGAGCGCGCCGATGAAGCATCCCTGACTGAAGGTCTGGCAGGCAATCATCGCAAGACCGGACGGATGGAGGACGGAACGCCATTGCCGCCGCGAGATGCCCCCTTCGAGGAAAAGGCAGGGGATCAGCAGGAACAGGCCTCCGAACAGCGACCGCCAGGCGATCGCCGTCCATACGTCGGTCGTAAGCAGCCGCGAATAGACGCCGCTCGCACTCCAGGCGAGCGTCGCGGCAACGATGAGAAGCACACCCTTCTCATGCTCGCTGCCTGCGAGGCGTGTGGTCGAATTATCAATGGTCACGCAGATTCTCAAAGAAGGAAGTCGAACGCCGCCCATTTCTGCGCCAGCGATTGACATAAGGCAAACGAATAGTAGTGATAGCTACCATCGATTTTTTCTATGGCGGCCATGCAAGAACCTGTTGAAAGCGATCTTCTCAGAACCTTCCTGGTCGTTGCTGAGACCTCGAATTTCTCCGCGGCTGCCCAGCGCATCGGCCGGACTCAATCGGCCGTCAGCACGCAGATCAAGAGGCTCGAGGCGGCGATCGGCGAAACTCTGTTCGAGCGCGTCGCCCGCGGCGTCCTGCTGACGCGTCAGGGCATACAGCTCGTGCCCTACGCCCGTCGGGTCATCGACCTGCTGAACGAGGCGGCCGCTACAATCCGCAGCAAGCCGCTTGACGGCCCGGTGCGCATCGGAATTCCCGAGGAATACAGCCAGACGGTACTGCCGGCAGCGCTCGCGGCTTTTGCGGTTCGCCATCCGGCGGTCGAAGTGACTGTCTCCTGCGATTACACGGTCCGCAACCTTGCGGCCCTGGAACGGGACGAACTCGATCTCGCCGTCGTCTTCGACTGGAGCGATCAGAACAAGGGCGAGGTTCTCTGTGTCGATCCGACCGTCTGGGTCACGTCGATGGTACACCGACTGCACGACATCGATCCCCTGCCGGTTGCGACCTATCGCAATTCCACCTGGTCACGCGATTTTGCGCTACGCTCGCTGGAGCAGATCGGCCGCAGCTACCGGATCGCCTTCATCGCCGATACCGGTTCGGGACTGAAGAATGCCGTGACAGCCGGCCTTGCCGTTACGACGCTTTCGCGCAGCAGCATTCCGCCCGGCTGCCGCGAACTGACCGCCGGGGATGGCTTCCCGCCGGTCGATTCCTCGAAGGTCGTGCTGCGCCGCAATAGTTTCCGCTCCAGTGAGGCCGTGCGGGAACTCGCCGAAATGCTGCGGGACGCGTTTCAGCCTATGTCGGTGCCGATGATATGATGCGGCGGCGCAAGCGGCGCCGCGTCTCCGACGGGCTCTCGGAAAAGCTCGCCCGGTAGCTTCTCGCAAAGGCCGAGGCTGAGTTGAAGCCGGTTGCCGCTGCGATGTCGGCGAAGGAGGCCGTCGTCTCAATCACCTTGCGGCGCGCCGTGTTCAGACGCAGCGCCAGATAATGCACATGCGGCGGCGCGCCGATGCTCTGCTGGAAGAGGTCCTGAAGATGCCGGGCGCTGACACCGACCCTGCGGGCGAGCCGGGCCAACACCAGAGGCTGCTCGATATGCTCCTCCATCAGATGCACCGCCTGCGTCACGCGTGGATCATGCGCACGCAGCCCCGCCGAAGCGGCGGAAAGCGTTTCGTCGGCATGGAAGGAAGGCTGCTCGTAGCGGAACAGCCGGCTGACTTCGAGCGCCAGCGAATAACCCTGCCGTTGCCGTATCACTTCCAGCATCAGGTCAACGGTCGGAAGCGAACCCGAAGTCGTCAGCCGCTTGCCGTCGATGACGAAGCGATCCTTGACGGCCCTCACCTCGGGATAGGCGAGTGCAAAGTCCTCGTAATCCTCCCAGTGAACGGTCGCTGATAGACCGTCGAGCAGACTTGCCTCCGCCAGCAGCCACGTGCCGGACTCGATGCCGGCAACGATCGAGCGGTGGCGGGCAGCTTGCGAGAGCTGCATTTTGAGTGCTGGCGTCGCGCTTTGGCGCCAGCTGTAGCTCGCAAGTACGAACAATGGCACATTCTCGGTCGTCGTCCGAAAAGCTCCTTGGGTTGGGATGGCGATATGGCTCGTGGTTGGGACCGGCGCGCCGTCCGGCGTCAACAGCCGCCAGCGATAGAGCTCGGTGCCGGCGATGCGATTGGCGCCGCGCAGCGGCTCGATGACCGATGCGATCAGGATCAGGTTCGTCTCCGGCAGAATCAGAAGGTCGATATCGAGCCGTTCCGTCGATCGCTGCAGCAAGGTCGCCTCCTAAGGTTTCCGATAATGTATCAATCGTCGCCGAAACTGCAAAGCATCCCCGCTCATCCTGTCGCGTAATGGCTGACAAGACGGGGAGAACAAAAACATGCCTCTTGCGATGAACCGCGATGTTTTCATCACCTGCGCCGTCACCGGCGCCGGCGATACGGTTTCCAGATCCAGCCACGTTCCCATTACTCCCAAGCAGATCGCGGATTCCGCGATCGACGCCGCCAAGGCTGGAGCGGCCGTTGTTCATTGCCATGTCCGCGATCCGGAAACGGGGGCCGCCAGCCGCCGCAACGACCTCTATAGAGAGGTCACCGACCGCATCCGTTCGGCCGATATCGACGTCGTCCTCAATCTCACCGCCGGCATGGGCGGGGACCTGATCTTCGGGGATGTCGAAAGCCCCCTTCCCCTCAACGTGAAAGGCACCGACATGGCGGGCGCCAGCGAGCGCGTCAGTCATATCGCCGAATGCCTGCCGGAAATCTGCACGCTCGATTGCGGCACGATGAACTTCAATCTCGGCGACTATGTCATGACCAATACGCCGGCCATGCTGCGGGCGATGGCCAAGAAGATGACGGATCTCGGCGTGCGGCCGGAGATCGAGGCTTTCGACACCGGCCATCTCTGGTTCGCCAAGCAGCTTGCCGAAGAGGGGCTGATCGAAGATCCGGTGCTGATCCAGCTCTGCATGGGTATTCCGTGGGGCGCGCCCGACGACCTCAACACCTTCATGGCGATGGTCAACAACGTGCCTCAGAGCTGGACCTTCTCGGCTTTTTCGATCGGCCGCAACGCCATGGCCTATCCGGCGGCCGCGGTTCTCGCCGGCGGCAACGTGCGCGTCGGCCTGGAAGACAATCTCTTTATCGGCAAGGGGCAGCTCGCCACAAATGCGCAGCTCGTCGAAAAGGCCGTGCAGGTGGTCGAAGGCATGGGCGCGCGCATCATCGGGCCGGAGGATGTGCGCAAGAAGCTGAAGCTGACGAAGCGCTGAGGATATCATGACGAAGATCAGCAAGGCGGCCTGTATCGGCGGCGGCGTCATCGGCGGCGGATGGATCGCCCGTTTCCTGCTCGCCGGTATCGACGTCGACGTGTTCGACCCGCATCCGGAAGCAGGCCGCATCGTCGGCGAGATCATCGCCAATGCGGAAAAAGCGTATGCAATGCTGACCGGCGCGCCCTTGCCGCCGCGCGGCAAGCTGACCTTCTGCGAGACGCTCGCGGAAGCCGTTGCCGATGCCGACTGGATTCAGGAAAGCGTACCGGAACGGCTCGACCTCAAGCGCGGCGTCCTGACCGAGATCGATGCCGCCGCGCGCCCGGAGGCGCTGATCGGCTCGTCCACCTCGGGCCTGCTGCCGACCGATCTGCAGCGCAACATGACGCATCCCGAACGCCTCTTCGTCGCCCACCCCTATAATCCCGTCTATCTGCTGCCGCTCGTCGAAATCGTCGGCGGCGAGAAGACCTCGGCGGGGACGATTCGGGCGGCGATCGAAAGACTGGCGCCGATCGGCATGAAGGGTGTTCACATCGCTAAGGAGATCGAAGCCTTCGTCGGCGACCGGCTGCTCGAAGCGCTCTGGCGCGAGGCGTTGTGGCTCATCCATGACGACATCTGCACGGTCGAGACGCTCGACGACGTGATTCGTTATTCCTTCGGCCTGCGCTGGGCGCAGATGGGCCTGTTCCAGACCTACCGCATTGCCGGCGGCGAGGCCGGCATGCGTCACTTCCTCGCCCAGTTCGGCCCCTGCCTCGCCTGGCCCTGGACCAAGCTCACCGATGTCGTCGATCTCGACGACGCCCTGATCGAAAAGATTGGCCGGCAATCCGATGAGCAGGCCGCCGGCCTCTCAATCCGCGCGCTCGAACGCATCCGCGACGAAAATCTCGTCGGCATCCTCCAGGCCCTCAAGGGCGGTGATAACGGCAAAGGTTGGGGTGCCGGTAAGCTGCTGAAGGATTTCGAACAAACCCTCTGGGCGCGAGGCGGTGATGCGGCCGCTTCTGCCGATCCGTCGAAGCCGCTACGGCTGGTCGAAACCAAGGTGAGCCCCGCCTGGGTCGACTACAACGGCCACATGACCGAGCACCGTTATCTCCAGGTATTCGGTGATACATCCGATGCGCTGCTGCGCCTTATCGGCGTCGACCTTGCCTATGTCGAGGCGGGGCACAGCTATTACACAGTGGAAAGCCATATCCGCCATCTCGGCGAGGCGAAGCTCGGCCAGGCGATCCATTCGGCCTGCCAGATCCTGACCGCCGACGAGAAGCGGCTGCATGTCTTCCACACATTGCGCGACACGGCGACGGGCGCGGTCATCGCAACCGCCGAGCAGATGCTGCTGCATGTCGACAGCAAGGAGGGCAAGGCAGTGGCGGCGCCCGCCGCGGTGCTCGACAGGGTGAAGGCGATTGCCGCGGCCCATGCGGAACTGGCGCTGCCCGAAGGCGCCGGCCGTCACGTTGGCCAGAGGCGGTAGGAGGATCGGCATGGATTTTGGTCTCAGCGAAGAACAGGAAATGATCGTCGAGACGGTCCGCGCTTTCGTCGAAACCGAGATCTATCCGCATGAGAACGAGGTCGAGCGGACCGGCATCGTGCCACCGGAACTCGGGCGCGAGATTCAGCGCAAATGCATCGATCTCGGCTTTTACGCCTGCAATTTCCCGGAGGAGATCGGCGGCGCCGGCCTCGACCATGTCACCTTCACGCTGGTGGAGCGCGAGCTCGGGCGCGGCTCGCTCGGCCTGACGGTCTTCTTCGGCCGGCCCTCCGGCATCCTTATGGCCTGCGAGGGCGAGCAGCGCGAGCGCTATTTGCTGCCGGCGGTGCGCGGCGAGAAGATTGATGCGCTTGCCATTACCGAGCCGGGTGCCGGTTCCGATATGCGCGGCATGAAATGTGCTGCCCGCCGCAGCGGCGGCGATTTCGTCCTCGACGGCACGAAACATTTCATCTCGCACGCCGACGTCGCCGATTTCGTCATCGTCTTCGCCGCCACCGGCGAGGAGGAAACGCCGAAAGGCATCAAGAAGAAGATCACCGCCTTCCTCGTTGATCGCGGGACGCCGGGGTTCGAGATCCTGAAGGGCTACGATTCGGTTTCGCATCGCGGCTACCACAATTGCACCCTCAGCTTTACCGATTGCCGGATCCCTGAAGCCCAAGTGCTGGGCGAGGTGCATCGCGGCTTCGATATCGCCAATCGATGGCTTTACGGCACCCGGCTGACGGTTGCCGCCACCTGCGTCGGCCGGGCCCGGCGCGTCTTCGAGATGGCACTTCCCTATGCCGCCGAACGCAAGCAGTTCGGCAGGCCGATCGGCGCCAATCAGGGCGTTTCGTTCAAGCTCGCAGATATGATCACCGAGATTGACGCGGCCGACTGGCTGACGCTTGCCGCCGCCTGGCAGGTCGATGCCGGTCTTGCAGCCGACCGCCAGATCGCCTCGGCCAAGCTCTACGCCTCCGAAATGCTGGCCCGGGTCACTGACGAGGCGATCCAAATCTATGGTGGCATGGGTCTGATGGATGACCTGCCGCTCGCCCGCTTCTGGCGCGATGCGCGCGTCGAGCGCATCTGGGACGGCACCTCGGAAATCCAGCGGCATATCATCAGCCGCGATCTGCTTCGGCCCCTGGGAGCGTGAACGGATGACATCCAAACCGCTCGACCGCCTGCTCAGACCTCAAACGATCGCCGTCTTCGGCGGTCGCGAGGCGCGCAGGGTGATCGAGCAATGCGACCGCATGGGCTTTTCGGGCCAGATCTGGCCCGTCCATCCCAAACTCGAGGAGGTGCTTGGACGGCCGTGTTATCGCTCTGTATCCGATCTGCCTTCTGCCCCGGACGCTGCTTTCGTGGGTGTCAACAGGACGCTGACGGTCGAGATCGTGCGCAGCCTTTCAGACGCCGGCGCCGGTGGAGCGGTCTGCTATGCATCGGGCTTCAGCGAGGCGACGGCGGAACTTGCCGACGGCACCGAACTGCAGCAGGCCCTTATGGAGGCGGCGGGTGACATGCCAATCCTTGGGCCGAACTGCTACGGGCTGATCAACGGTCTCGATGGCGCCCTGTTATGGCCCGACCAGCACGGCATGAAACGCATCGAACGCGGCGTCGCGATCCTCACACAATCCTCCAATATCGCCCTCAACCTCACCATGCAGACCCGCGGGCTGCCGATCGCCTATATGGTCACTGCGGGCAACCAGGCGCAGACATCGCTTGCCGATATCGCCAGCGCGCTGATGGAGGATCAGCGGGTCACGGCGATCGGTCTTCATGTCGAGGGTTTCGGCGACCTCGCGGCCCTAGAACGCCTTGCAGCCATCGCCCGCCGGTTGAAGAAGGCGGTCGTCGTGCTGAAGGTCGGCAGGTCCGAGCAGGCGAAACACGCGGCCGTATCCCACACCGCCTCGCTCGCCGGCAGCGACGCGGTGGCGGATGCCATGCTCACCCGTCTCGGTCTCGGCCGTGTCCAGAGCCTGCCGGCGCTGCTTGAAACCCTAAAATTACTGCATATCGCCGGCCCTCTCCCGAGCCATTCGATCTCGTCCATGAGCTGCTCCGGCGGCGAGGCTTCGCTGATGGCGGATGCCGCCGTCGGCCGCGAGGTGGAATTCCCGGCGCTGCAGCCACAACAATTGCCGCGTCTGCGTCAGGTCCTCGGCGATATGGTGGCGCTTTCAAATCCGCTCGACTACCACACCTTCGTCTGGGGCGATTTCGAACGCCAGGCCGAAGCCTTCAGAGCCATGTTCGAAGGCGGTTATGCCCTCAATCTCGTCGTTCTCGACTTCCCGCGTGGCGACCGCTGCGATGCGGCCGAATGGGCGACGACGGTGGATGCGGTGATCGCCGCCGCCTCTGCCACCGGTACACTGGCCGGCCTTCTCGCAACCCTTCCGGAGAATATGCCGGAGCCGATCGCCGATCGTCTCATGGCGAATGGCATCATCGCCTTTTCGGGCATCGACGAAGCCATTATTGCGGCGGAAGCCGCCGCCGGTATTGGCAAGGTCTGGGATCGCCCGCCTCCCCTGCCGCTGCTCGACGTGCCGTCCATGGACGGCGAAATCGAGACGCTGACGGAAGCCGACGCGAAGACGGAACTTGCTGCCTGCGGCCTCCCTGTTCCCTGGGGGCTGCAGGCTTTTTCTCCTCGCGAAGCCGCCGAGCAGGCCGAGCGGCTCGGTTTTCCCGTCGTGCTGAAGGGTCTCGGCATTGCGCACAAGACCGAGGCCGGCGCTGTCGTTCTCAACCTCAGAGATCCGGAGGCGGTGTCAAATGCGGCGGCAGCGATGCCGGCGAATGGCGGTTACCTCATCGAGAAGATGATCGATCCGCCGGTCGCCGAGCTCATTGTCGGGGCTACCCGCGATCCTGTATTCGGTTTGTCGCTCACCTTGGGAGCTGGCGGAATATTCGTCGAACTGCTTGACGATTCCATCGTTTTGCCGCTGCCCGCAACAAAGGCCGAAATTCGCGACGCGCTTTTGGGCCTCAAGATTGCTAAGGTGATCCATGGCTATCGTGGGCGGCCGAGGGGTGATCTCGACGCCGCCGTAGACGCTGTCGCAGCTGCGGCAGAATATGTCGTAAAAAATGCGGTGCGCCTGGAGGAACTGGACCTTAATCCGTTGATGGTTCTGCCCGAAGGGCGCGGTGTTGTTGCAGTTGATGCTCTCATACGCCGAAGGAGGTAGCATAGGTGTGAGCGACTACGTTCGTACACGACGTGACGGCGCAGTACTGGAAGTCGTTATCGACCGGCCGAAGGCGAACGCCATCGACCTCGCGACCAGCCGTGCCATGGGCTTGATCTTCCGAGATTTTCGCGACGATCCCGAACTGCGTGTCGCCATCATCTCGGGCGCGGGCGAAAAGTTCTTTTGCGCTGGATGGGACCTGAAGGCGGCGGCATCAGGCGATGCCGTCGACGGCGATTACGGCGTGGGCGGCTTCGGCGGGCTCCAGGAACTGCGCGACCTCAACAAGCCGGTCATTTGTGCGGTCAACGGCCTCTGTTGCGGCGGCGGCCTGGAGATCGCGCTTTCGACCGACCTGATCATTGCCGCCGAGCATGCGACTTTCGCCTTGCCGGAAATCCGCTCGGGCACAGTCGCCGACGCGGCCTCGATCAAGCTGCCGAAGCGCATTCCCTATCACATCGCCATGGACATGCTTTTGACCGGACGCTGGCTCGACGTGCACGAGGCGCATCGCTGGGGTTTCGTCAATGAGGTTGTGCCGGCCGAACGGCTGATGGAGAGAGCCTGGGAGCTCGCCCGGCTGCTCGAAAGCGGACCGCCGCTCGTCTATGCGGCCATCAAGGAGATCGTGCGCGAAGCGGAGGGTTCGACGTTCCAGACAGCTATGAACAAGATCACCAAAAGGCAGTTTGCAACAGTCGACCGGCTCTATTCGAGCGAAGACCAACTGGAAGGCGCGCGGGCTTTCGCGGAGAAGCGAAGCCCCATTTGGAAAGGACGATAAGGAGGCGGCGGCAACCGCGCATTTTCCCGCATGATGCGGGCACCGGAGGTGGAGAGGAAACCGCCTGCGATCCTGCCCGGAAGTTCTGTCAACGCACCACAAAGAAGGAACTGGGGAATGAACGACTATACGAAATACCTCGCAAGCCGCGTCACCGCGGGCGGGCTCAGCCGCCGCGAATTCATGGGACGCGCCATGGCGGCGGGCATCACACTTGCCGTCGCCGACAAGCTCTTCACCGAAAGCGCCGAAGCCGCCGAACCGAAGCGCGGCGGCCATCTGAAGCTCGGCCTTGAGGGGGGCGCCGCCACCGATTCCAAGGACCCGGCGAAATTCCTGTCGCAGTTCATGTTCTGCGTCGGCCGCTGCTGGGGCGACATGCTGGTTGAGTCAGACCCGCTGACGGGTGCGGCGGTGCCGGCGCTCGCCGAATCCTGGGAGCCGTCGAAGGACGCGGTGACCTGGACCTTCAAGATCCGAAAGGGCGTCAAGTTCCACGATGGCAAGGAACTGACGATCGATGATGTCGTCGCCACGCTGAAGCGTCACACCGACAAGAAATCGGAATCCGGCGCGCTTGGCGTTCTCGGCTCGATCAAGGAGATCAAGGCTGACGGAGGCAATCTGGTGCTGACACTCAGCGAAGGCAATGCCGACATGCCGCTGCTGCTGTCCGACTACCATCTGGTCATTCAGCCGAATGGCGGCGTCGACGATCCGCTGGCTTCGATCGGCACAGGTCCCTACAAGCTGACGAGCTTCGAGCCCGGCGTCCGCGCCACCTTTGAGAAGAACAAGGACGACTGGCGCAGCGACCGCGGTTATGTCGATTCGATCGAGATCATCGGCATGAACGATGCGACCGCCCGCATCGCCGCACTTTCGTCCGGCCAGGTGCATTATATCAACCGCGTCGATCCGAAGACCGTCAATCTCTTGAAACGTGCCCCCAATGTCGAGATCCTCTCGACCGCCGGCCGGGGCCATTACGTCTTCATTATGCATTGCGACAAGGCGCCGTTCGACAACAACGACCTGCGGCTGGCGCTCAAATACGCCATGGACCGCGAAACCATGGTGCAGAAGATCCTCGGCGGCTACGGCAAGGTCGGCAACGACTTTCCGATCAACGCCACCTATGCGCTGTTTCCCGAGGGCATCGAGCAGCGCGTCTACGATCCCGACAAGGCCGCTTTCCACTATAAGAAGTCAGGCCATAGCGGCTCGGTCCTTCTGCGCACCTCCGAAGTCGCCTTCCCCGGCGCCGTCGATGCCGCCGTGCTCTACCAGGAAAGCTGCAAAAAGGCCGGGATCGAGATCGAGGTCAAGCGTGAGCCGGGCGACGGCTACTGGACCAATGTCTGGAACGTCCAGCCCTTCTCGACCTCATATTGGGGCGGCCGTCCGACGCAGGACCAGATGTATTCCACCGCCTATCTCTCGACGGCGGACTGGAACGACACCAAGTTCAAGCGTCCTGACTTCGACAAGCTGTTGTTGCAGGCCCGTTCCGAGCTTGATGAAGCCAAGCGCAAGGACATGTATCGTACCATGGCGATGATGGTGCGCGATGAAGGCGGCGTGATCCTGCCGATGTTCAACGACTTCGTGAACGCCTCTACCAAGCAGGTGAAGGGGTATGTTCACGACATCGGCAACGACATGTCGAACGGCTACGTCGCCACCCGCGTCTGGCTGGACGCCTGATGGCAAGGGGTGCAGCGCCCCTCCGATCTCCGACGAAGCTGGGACCGTGGGAAGAAAACCCGCGGTCCTCCCGACGTTTTAGCCAAAGGCATTTGCCATGACCAACCCTGCCCCAAGCAATATCTTGCCGGGCCTGAGGCTCCGGCAGCGTTTTCCGTTGCTTGCCCTCATCCTCGAGCGCTTCGTGCTCAGCATTATTCTGCTTTTTGCGGTTTCCATCCTGATCTTCGGCGGGCTCGAAGCCCTGCCCGGCGATTTTGCCACCACCTATCTCGGCCAGTCGGCAACGCCGCAGGCCGTTGCCAATATCCGCCAGGATCTCGGACTGGACCGTCCGGTCACGACACGTTACGTCGAGTGGCTCGGCAATGCCGTCCAGGGTGACTTCGGCACCTCATGGGCCAGCAAGAATTCGGTGAGCGAGCAGATCGGCAAACGTCTCGGCAATTCGCTCTTCCTGGCGGGGTTCGCAGCGGTGATTTCGGTGCCGCTCGCAGTCGGCCTCGGCATGTTCTCGGTGCATTTCCGCAACCGCATGCCGGATAAGATCATCAACGTGATCTCGCTTGCCGCGATCTCGCTGCCGGAATTCTTCATCGGTTACCTGCTGATCCTCTTCTTCGCCGTGAAGTTCGGCATCGCCACCTTTCCGGCGACCGTCTACGACAGCATGGGCTTCGCCGAGCGGCTGAAGGCGATCGCGCTGCCGACCGCTACCCTGGTGCTCGTCGTATTGGCGCATATGATGCGTATGACCCGGGCTGCGATCCTCTCGGTGATGTCGTCGGCCTATATGGAGACCGCCGAGCTTAAAGGTCTCAGTGCCTTCCGCGCGATCGTCAAGCACGCCGCCCCCAACGCGCTGGCGCCGATCATCAATGTCGTCGCATTGAACCTCGCCTATCTCGTGGTCGGCGTTGTCGTCGTCGAAGTGGTCTTCGTTTATCCCGGCATGGGGCAATACATGGTCGACGCGGTCACGGTGCGCGACATGCCCGTGGTGCAGGCCTGCGGCCTGATCTTCGCGGCCGTCTACATCTTCCTCAATATGATTGCCGACATCCTTGCGATCATCGCCAATCCGCGGCTGAGGCATCCGCGATGAGAGCAAGAGACATACCCATCACCGCCTGGATCGGCATGGCCGGCATTGCCGTCGCCTTCATTTTCGCTGTCTTCGCGCCCTGGATCGCGCCCTTCGGGGAGACCCAAGTCGTCGGCGACGTCTGGCAGCTGCCCGACGACAAATATGTCTTCGGCCTCGACAATCTCGGCCGCGATATCCTCTCGCGGCTGATCTACGGCGCGCGCACGACGCTGCTCGTCGCCTCCGCCGCCACCATCATATCCTTCTCGCTCGGCATCATCCTGAGCTTCACGGCCGCCGTCTCGCGCGGCCTCATCGACACGGTCTTTTCCCGCTTCAACGATCTGATGATGTCGATCCCGACGCTGATCTTCGCGCTGGTGGTGCTCGCGGTTCTGCCGCAGAATATCCTCGTCCTGATCCTTGTCATGGCGATCCTCGATTCCACTCGCGTCTACCGTCTCGGCCGCGCCGTGGCGCTCGATGTGGCGGTGATGGAATTCGTCGAGGCGGCCAAACTGCGCGGTGAAGGCAAGCTCTGGATCATCTTCCGCGAAATTCTGCCGAACACGCTGTCGCCTCTGCTGGCCGAGTTCGGACTGCGCTTCGCCTTCTCGATCCTGTTCCTCTCGACGCTCTCCTTCCTCGGCCTCGGGATCCAGCCGCCGGCGGCCGACTGGGGCGGCATGGTGAAGGACAACAAGGACGGGATCATCTTCGGCATTTCAGCCGCACTGGTGCCGGGTACGGCGATTGCGGTGCTCGCCATCTGCGTCAACCTCGTCGTCGATTGGCTGCTGAAACGCACATCCAGCCTCAAGGGAGGGCGTGGCGATGCCTGAGCTTCTTTCCGTTCGCAACCTAAAAATCGAGGCGACCAGCTATCCGCCGGGCGAGCCGCCCAAGCGGGTTACGATCGTCGACGACGTTTCCTTCGACCTCAAGAAGGGCAAGGTTCTCGGCCTGATCGGAGAATCGGGCGCCGGCAAGTCGACGATCGGCCTCTCGGCGCTTGCCTATGGCCGCGGCGGTGCCGAAATCACCGGCGGCGAGGTTCGGCTCGACGGCACCGATATTCTGGCACTCGGCAAGAACGGTGTGAGGAAAATCCGCGGCGCCCGCGTCTGCTATGTCGCGCAATCGGCGGCAGCCGCCTTCAATCCGGCGCACAGGCTCGGCGATCAGGTGATCGAAGCATCGGTCAAGCATGGGCTTATGACGAGGGAGGAGGCGCGCAAACGGGCGCTTTATCTGTCCCGTGTCCTCGGCCTGCCCAACCCCGAGACCTTCGGCGAGCGCTTTGCCCATCAGGTTTCCGGTGGCCAGTTGCAGCGCGCGATGACGGCGATGGCGCTCTGCTCCAACCCCGAGCTCATCGTCTTCGACGAGCCGACCACGGCACTCGACGTCACCACGCAGATCGACGTGCTGGCGGCGATCAAGCATGCGATCGAGGAGACCCATACGGCCGCCCTCTACATCACCCACGATCTTGCCGTCGTCGCGCAGATTTCCGACGACATCATGGTCCTGCGCCATGGCAAGCAGGTGGAGTATGGCAGTGTTCAGCAGATCATCGAGGCGCCGCGCGAGGACTATACCCGCGCCCTCGTCAATGTCAGGCAGGCCTATCGCGAGGAAGCCGCCGATCAGTCCACGGCCCTTCTCAAAGTGGAGAATGTCAGCGCCGAATATTCCAACGGCTTCAAGGTGCTGCACGGTGTCTCGCTGCATGTGCCGAAGGGGCAGACGCTTGCCGTCGTCGGCGAATCCGGCTCCGGAAAATCGAGCCTGGCACGCGCCATTACCGGCCTCCTGCCGCCAAGCAGCGGAGGCATCGTCTTCGGCGGCAAGCCACTGGTGCCCGATCTGAAGAACCGGCAAAACGACGACCTCAGGCGTATCCAGCTGATCTATCAGATGGCCGACACGGCGATGAACCCGAGGCAGACGGTTCGCGACATCATCGGCCGTCCGTTGACCTTCTATTATGGCCTCAGAGGTGCGGAGAAGACGGCCAGAGTGAAGGAATTGCTCGATCAGATCGAGATGGGCAACGGCTTCATCGACCGCTACCCGGCCGAACTCTCCGGCGGCCAGAAGCAGCGCGTGGCGATCGCAAGAGCCCTTGCCGCCAAGCCCGAGCTCATTCTTTGCGACGAGCCGACCTCGGCGCTCGACCCGCTGGTGGCCGAGGGTATCCTCAAGCTGCTGCTGCGCCTGCAGCAGGAGGAACAGCTGTCCTACATCTTCATCACCCACGACATCGCGATCGTCCGGGCGATTGCCGACAGCGTGGCGGTGATGCATCGCGGCAAGCTCGTGCGCTTCGGGCCGAAATCGACGGCGCTGTCGCCACCCTTCGATGATTACACCGATCTGCTGTTGAAATCGGTGCCCGAAATGGAAATTGGCTGGCTGGAACGGGTGCTGACGACGCGGAAGATGGCAAGCGCCGGGAATTGAAGGCTCGAAATCTTTCGGCACTCATCCGGATATGATGGCTTCGTTGGAAAGCGGTGTCTTCAATACTCTGCCGGCACCGCATACACTTCCGCGGATGGATCTGCGAGGAACGAGCGCACCGTCGGTGGCAGCTGGCGTGAAGACAGCGGCAGTGGTCCGCAACGCGACAGAAGCTCGCGTAGGTTGGGCTCGGCGCCGACATGCCGCCAGATCATGCGCGACGCATACGGGAGATTTTCCCGTCGCCACGAAACTCCCATTGTCGTCCCGCGCAGATAGACGCGCTGGTACTCATCGAATGGCAGGAGGATCGTCTGTGAAAGTACCGGATTCGGGCCGACGACTCGCTCCGTAATGAAGATCCGGTTTCGATAGAAGGCCGCAAGGCCGACATATTTCGAAAATTGCTGGATGCCGTTTCCAGCGTCCCGCAGACGCTCCATTGATTTGACATGCACAAGCCCACCCTTCTCCACAAAGCGGCTGCACGAACAGACAACCATCCCCGGCCAGGACGGGGAGCGATGATAGGTCTGGAAATAGCCAATATGGCGCCGGAGCGCGGTCAGATCGCCTGGGAACGCCTTTAATAGTTCGGAACTTTGATTGAGGTCTAGAGTCGGTTTGCGAAGCCGCTCGCGAAAGAGCCTGGGAGCGAGACCAAAATCGGCTGCGTCGAGGTCGAAATACTTGGCTATGCGCGCGAGATTATGGGCAGACGGCCTCGTCTGGCCGTTGATATATCGATTGAATTGCTGCCGGTTGATATCGATCGCGCGGCAAAGATGCGAAATGGAACGTTGCGTGGCACAGGCGATCTTGAGGTTCTCGACTAGGTGGGGCATCGGCGGTTCCATCTGAATGATGGCAGCGTAAACTCGCTCAAAGATGCGTCAAGTCGCGAAATTGCGTGAAGCAGCCTGATCTCTACGTTCCCTTCTAATAACGTTGAAAAAGGGAACTGAAATGACACGTGAAAAGGATCAATCTTCGCCTCTGAGTATCGGCCGCCGTCACTTCGTTGGCGGTGCCGTCGCGCTGGGTGCTTTGCCAGTCCTCACCTCCGGCCTCTTGATGCCGCGCGATGCCCGCGCGGAAGCGAAGCGCGGTGGTCATCTGAAACTCGGTCTCAAGGGCGGGGCCACCAGTGATACGCTCGACCCCGCGACCTATAGCGCCTCGGTGTTGTTCGTGATTGGCCGTCTCTGGGGCGACACCCTTGTCGAATCCGACCCTAAGACCGGGGCGCCCTTGCCGTCGCTGGCGACTTCCTGGACGCCATCGGCGGACGCATCCGTCTGGACTTTCAAAATCAGGAACGACGTGCAGTTTCACGACGGCGGCAAGATGACCGTCGCGGACATCGTCGCGACACTGAAACGACACGCGGACAAGAATTCGCAGTCGGGCGCTCTGGGGCTCATGGCCTCGATCACCGGTATCGAAGAAAAAGCTGGCGACCTTATCCTCACACTTTCGGAAGGCAATGCGGACCTGCCTTTGCTTTTGACCGACTATCACCTGATCATCCAACCGAAGGGCGGCCTCGACAAGCCTGCGGCGGCCATCGGTACAGGTCCTTACATTCTGAAAAGCTTCGAACCGGGCGTTCACGCAACCTTCGAGAAAAACCCGAAGGATTGGCGCTCCGACCGCGGCTTTGTCGACAGTATCGAAATCCTCGTCATCAACGACAACACCGCCCGCGTTGCCGCACTTGCCTCCGGCCAAGTCCATTTCGTCAACAATGTCGACCCCAAGACAGTCCCGATGCTGCAGCGAGCACCGACCGTCGAAATCCTCCGGAATGCAGGCAAGGGCTTCTATTGTTTCCTAATGCATTGCGACACGGCTCCCTTCGACAACACCGATCTTCGGCTTGCGCTGAAATATGCCATCGATCGTCAGGCGATCCTCGACAAGGTTCTGGGCGGCTACGGAGTCATCGGCAACGACTATCCGGTCAATTCCAACTACGCCCTCGCCCCGACCGATATCGAGCAGCGCCCTTATGATCCAGACAAGGCCGCCTTCCACTTCAAGAAAGCGGGTCTCGACCGCTCCATTCAACTGCTCACGTCAGACGCAGCCTTTCCGGGCGCTGTGGATGCGGCGATCCTGTTCCAGCAAAGCGCGCGCAAGGCCGGCATCACGATCGACGTCAAGCGCGAACCGGAAGACGGCTACTGGACCAATGTCTGGAACAAACAGCCCTTCTGCGCCTCGTTCTGGGGCGGTCGTCCGACCCAGGATTCGCGCTATTCCACCTCTTACCTGTCGACCGCAGAATGGAACGACACGCGTTTCAAGCGCCCTGACTTCGACAAATTGGTTCTGCAAGCAAGGTCAGAACTCGATGAGGCCAAGCGCAAGGTGCTTTATCGGCAATTGGCCCTGATGGTGCGAGACGACGGCGGTCTGATCCTGCCCGTCTTCAACGACTACATCATGGCCTCTTCGAAAATGCTGCAGGGATATGTCGACGACATCGGCAACGATATGTCCAACGGCTACATCGGCAGCCGTGTGTGGCTTAATGCCTAAAGCTCTTCTGGATATATGACAATGTCAGACCGCAGCTTCACAACCATCGAAAATCAGTGGATCACCTTGAAGGATCGGACGCGGCTGGCGGCACGCATCTGGATGCCCGACGGCGCTGAGCAGAATCCCGTTCCTGCAGTGTTCGAATTCCTGCCCTACCGCAAGCGGGACGGGACCAGCCCCAGGGATGAGTCGACCTATCCGGTGTTCGCCGCCGCCGGCATTGCCGGCGTGCGGGTCGATATCCGCGGATCGGGCGAATCCGACGGCGTCATCGACGGCGAATATACCGAGCGGGAGCTTGCCGATGCCTGCGAGCTGATCGCCTGGATTGCGGCGCAGCCCTGGTCGAACGGCTCCGTCGGCATGATGGGCATCTCCTGGGGCGGCTTCAACAGCCTGCAGGTCGCCGCATTGCGGCCGCCGGCGCTCAAAGCCGTCATCTCAATCGCCTCGACCGTCGACCGCTATAATGACGATATCCATTATAAGAACGGCTGCCATCTTTCCGCCCAGCTCTCATGGGCGGCGACGATGCTTGGCTACCAGTCACGCCCCCCTGATCCGGCACTTGTCGGCGAGCGCTGGAAGGAGATGTGGCTGGAGCGCCTGGCAGGCGAACCCTTTTTCATGGAGGAGTGGCTGGCCCATCAGCGGCGCGATGATTTCTGGCGTCACGGCTCGATCTCGGAGGACTTTTCGAGCGTCGAGATCCCGACGCTCGTGATTGCCGGTTGGGCGGATGGCTACCGCAATACGCCGTTGATGGCGGTCGAGGGTCTGGGCGAGAAGGCGAAGGCACTGATCGGTCCCTGGGTGCACAAATATCCGCACTTTGCCTGGCCGAAACCGCGCGCCGATTTCCACGGCGAAGCGATCGCCTGGTGGAACAAGTGGCTGCGGGGCGAGGACAATGGCATCGACAAACTGCCGCAGGCCCGCGCCTATATTCTCGACGCCGTCCGCCCGGCGCCGCGGCGCGACAGCGATCCTGGTTTTTGGATCGCGCGGGATGTCTGGACGCCGCCGCACATGCAATGTTTCTACGTCGAGCAATTCGGCAGGTTGACCGAAGGCATGCCGATCCCGCATGCGCCCGAGCATCCCGTCTATGTCAGGTCTCCTCTCGATACCGGCACGGCATCGGGTGAATATTTCACGCTGAAGCCCGACGCGGAAATGGCGATCGATCAACGGTTGGACGATGCCGGTTCGTTGGTCTTCGATACCATGCCGCTTGCCGATGATTGCGACTATCTCGGTCGGCCGGTGCTGACACTGCGGCTGCGGCCCCGGGCGGCGCATGCGAACCTCTGCGGCCGGCTCGTCGATGTTCATCCTGATGGCACGGCGACGCGGGTCGCCTTCGGCGTCGTCAATCTCAGCCATCGCGACGGCAACGCCGATCCGAAACCGCTGATCCCGGGCGAGACGGTGTCGATCCGACTGGTGCTCGATGCCTGCGGCTATCGCTTCCGCAAGGGGCATCGCATCCGCCTTTCGCTGTCCACCGCCTATTGGCCGATGATCCTGCCGCCACCTGAGGACGAAGGGATGGACATCGATATCGCCTCGCTCGGCTTGGGACTGCCGGTGCTCGGCGATCATCGCAGGATTACAGTCGAGGCGCCGGCCAATCCCGATCCCCTGCCGAGATATATCGAGCATGCGGCTGCCGCGACGAAACGGCAGATCGTCCGGGATCTCTCGGCAAACCGGACGGACTATCGCATCCACGAGGAGACCGGGCTTTACGAACATCCCAAGACGGGCCTGTCGACCCGGCAATTGCGCGAGGAAGTCTGGTCGATTTCGCCGGATGATCCGCTGTCGATGACCGGTGTGTCGACCTGGACCTGCGACATGCACCGTCCCGGCTGGTTCGTGCGGACGGTGGCAAGGGCGCGGATTGCCTGTACCGCAACCGATTGGATCGTCAGCGCCGTCGTCACGGCGTTCGAGGACGACGTACAGATCTTCGAAAAGATCTTCGCAGAAAAGAAGATTGCGCGCGACCTGATGTGATCGTCAAAGCATGGCGAAATGCCTGACGGCCTCGCAGACAGCGCGGAAGCCGTCGCGCGCGCCATCGCTCATATGGCGGGCGCGTAGCCAGGCATGCACCATCTGCGGTTCCTCCCGGAACGAAACCTCGATGCCCTCCGCAGCCAGCCGGGCGGCATAGTGCCGGCCGTCATCGCGAAGCGGATCGAAATGCGCGACGGTGATGAAGGCCGGCGGCAGTCCGATGAGCGAAGCTGCCTGCAGCGGCTCGGCGATCGCATTTCCTGCAGGGGCCCGCAGGATCTCGCGATAATAGGCGACATCGGCCGTCGTCAGTCCGGGTGCGGCGGCCATTTCCACATAGGACCCTGCGTCGAGGTCGCCGCCGAGGCTAGGGTAGATCAGCACCTGGCCGACGACACCCGATAGCTCCTCGTCGCGCGCCCGCAAGGCAAGGCCTGCCGCAAGATTGCCGCCGGCGCTGTCGCCGATCAGCACGACTTTGTTGCTGGCGGCAAGCAGATGTTTCAGCACGGCAAAGCCGTCATCCGTCTGTGCCGGCCAGCGAAATTCAGGGGCCAGCCGGTAATCGACGGAAACGAGTTCGGCGCCGGCAAAATCGGCGATCTCGGCGCAGATGGCATGATGGCTCTCGAGCGAACCGACGACGAAGCCGCCGCCATGGAGATAGAGCAGAACAGTCCGGGTGATGATTTTCCGCGGACGGTAGCGCCGGATCGGTATGCGCTGAACCATGCCGTCCGCAAAGATCATATCCGGGGGCAGCGGGCGGTCGAAGCGCGCACAAAGTGCATCGTACCAATGCCGCTGCTGTTCGACCGGCGCTTCAACGGCGTCCGCGGGATAGAAGCTATCGCAAATCTGGAGAAACTGCAGAATGCCCTTTTCGGTGGGGACAGGCGATGGAGCGGACATTGAGGGTCCTTTCGATTTTGGACATGCGGATCACGCCCTTGGCCGACTCTGCGTCCATCATGCGCCTTTGCGGCGGAGGCAATCTGTCTGGTCGCGACCCGTGGATGTCGCGATGCTTTCTTATTTTGATCCTGCATTTCCAGGGGCTTTGCCGTTTTTTTCAAAAACCCGACAAATCTTTCGCCTGCGACCCAAGGAAAGTCATCGGCGAAACGTCTAAATCCTGAAATAGCATCGTGCTTGATAGCTTGGGGGTAAGTGCGCATTGGATGCGGAGCTCATAGAACGAGCACAGCGCGGCGACCGGGAAGCCTTCGGGCAACTGGTCTCGCGCCATTATGATTTCGTCCGCGCGACGGCGTGGCGGTGGTCGGGCAGTTCCACGGATGCGGACGATATCGCCCAGGAGGTCTGCGTCAAAATCGGTGCCGCCATGCGCAGCTTTCGCGGCGCCAGCCACTTCAGGACATGGCTTTACACGCTGACGCTGAACGCCGCTCGCGATCACAGACGCAAACGCGCACGAGAGCAGCAGACGTTCCGCGCCTATGCTGCTGAACCCCGGCAGGATGCGCCGGGCGGAGAAGACGAGATATCGAACGCATTGTGGGCGGCCGTGCGCGCTTTGCCGGAACGGCAATGCGACGCCGTGCTGCTCGTCTATGGCGAAGGCCTCAGCCATTCGGCCGCCGCCGATGTCATGGGCTGCTCGGAGGCGACCGTCTCCTGGCAGGTCCACGAGGCGCGCAAGCGGCTGAAGGCCATGTTCGGCAAGGAAGAGGTATGATGGACAAGGAACTCGAAAAGCTCTCCCGCCTCACCCCGCCCGCCATCGATCCGCAGGCGCGGGCGCGCGCCCTTGCGGCGGCGATGCAGGCCTTCGACAGCGCAGAAAATAATGCAGCGGCAGCCCAAGGAAATACCAAGGGCTGGCGTCCAAGCTCCATCATCGACTGGATATGGAGCCCTGCTGTGAATAAGAAATTCCTCGCCGGTTCAGCCCTTGCGACGCTCATCGTCATTCCCGCCGCGGGTTATCTCACCCTCGAGCTGACCCGCAACCAACCAATTATCGACCAGGAGAAGATCGCCGGCACAGTTTCGAAAAATGGGGTGGCGAAACCGGCCGAACCTCGGCTTTCCGAAGCGCCGGCCGAAGAGAATCGGCCGGCTCAATCGTCTGCGGCTGATAGCGCTCAAATCATGCAGGACAAGGAGCCTCAGGCGGCAAAGTCCGCCGCGGAGTTGCGCGCTGAATTCGATGCAGGCGAAATCGCCGCTCTCAAGAGCAAGTCGGAGGATTCCGCGGCGGCTCTTGGCATGGCCAAACGTGCTGCGCCGGCCGCTCCTGGTGTGGTTGCTCAGGGCCAGCTGTTGGCTGAACCGATGGCCGCCGTCGCCCCCTCCCCTGTCCCGCCGACGGATGGACGGGCCCAGCTCCAGCTCGATCCCAGCCGCGAGCGGTTTGCCAATGCCGCGGTAAATCCGATCAAAAGTGTCGCGGCCGATCCGGTTTCGACCTTCTCCGCCGATGTCGACAGCGCTTCCTATTCTTTTGTCCGCCGGTCGCTCACCGCCGGGGCGATGCCGGATCCGCAATCGGTTCGCGTCGAAGAGATGATCAATTATTTCCCCTATGACTGGCCGGGTCCCGAGAAGGCCGACCAGCCTTTCAAGGCGACCGTGACGGTGATGCCGACCCCGTGGAATCACGACACGCAACTGATGCACGTGGCGATCAAGGGTTATGACATCGCGCCGGCGACCGCGCCGCACGCCAATCTCGTTTTTCTGATCGACGTCTCGGGCTCGATGGACGAACCGGACAAGCTGCCGCTGCTGAAGAGCGCCTTCCGGCTGCTGGTCAACAAGCTGAAGGCGGACGACACCGTGTCGATCGTCACTTATGCCGGCAATGCCGGCACGGTGCTCGAGCCGACGCGGGTGGCGGAGAAATCGAAGATCCTGTCGGCGATCGACAGGCTGGAGGCTGGAGGCTCGACCGGCGGCGCGGAGGGCATCGCGGCGGCGTACGATCTTGCCAAAAAGGCCTTCGTCAAGGACGGCGTCAACCGGGTGATGCTGGCGACGGACGGCGACTTCAATGTCGGCCCGTCGATCGACGAGGATCTGAAACGCATCATCGAGGAGAAACGCAAGGACGGCATCTTCCTGACCGTTCTCGGCTTCGGCCGCGGCAATCTCAACGATTCCCTGATGCAGACGCTCGCCCAGAACGGCAATGGCAGCGCCGCCTATATCGACACCCTGGCGGAAGCGCAGAAGACCTTGGTCGAAGAAGCCGGATCGACGCTGTTTCCGATTGCGAAGGACGTCAAGTTCCAGGTCGAGTTCAATCCGGAACGGATCGCCGAATACCGGCTGATCGGTTACGAGACGCGCGCCCTCAAACGCGAGGATTTCAACAATGACCGCGTCGATGCTGGCGATATCGGCTCCGGCCACAGTGTCACGGCGATTTACGAGATCACGCCCACGGGAAGTCCCGCGATGATGAATGACGAACTGCGTTACGGCGCCGCCGATGAGGCACCGGCCGAGACATCGGACGGTACGCATCAGGGTGAGCTTGCCTTCGTCAAGATGCGTTACAAGCGGCCGGGCGAGGACAAGAGCGCCCTGATTACAGCGCCGGTCGGTGACGGCAACGCGGTCGCCACCATCGACGCCGCGCCTGAAGATGTTCGCTTCTCGGTGGCCGTCGCCGCCTTCGGCCAGAAATTGAGCCGCACCAGCGCCCTCGATGACTATCCCTATCAGGCGATTGCCGATCTCGCTGCGGCATCGCGGGGGGTGGATCCTTTCGGCTACAGAGCGGATTTCCTCGGCCTCGTTCGTTTGGCTGACGGCCTCAGCCAGCAATAGGGAAGAAGCGCCCGTGCTTCTAGTAAGAGGCAGGCCTGAAAAGGCGGCCTTAGGCTTGCGGGCAAACCACTGCAAAACCCGCGACGTCATCCTCGGCCTTGTGCCGAGGATCTACGCCGTCCCAATTAAGTCGCTGAAAATAAATGTTTTCCCCTCTAGAAATTATTGTGGTCAGATGCTCGGCACAAGGCCGAGCATGACGGAGGAGAGTTTGTCAACAAACCGAGGCCGTCTGAGAGGCGGCTCAGGGATTATCCCAGTCTTGAGCCGTTGGCGGTGAGATAGACGGCGTAAAGCGACGTGGTTGCGGTGATGAAGAGGCGGTTCAGCTTCTCTCCTCCGAACGCGACATTGGAGACCATTTCGGGAATATGGATCTTGCCGATCAGCGTGCCATCGGGATCATAGCAGTGCACACCGTCGCCGGCGCTCGTCCAGATCCTTCCCTTCCGATCGACGCGGAAACCATCGAAAAAGCCCGCGGTGCATTCGGCAAAAATGCCGAGGTCGCTCAGCTTGCCATCGCCGGACACGGCGAGCTTTCTGATATGGCGCGGACCGCCCGATAGGTGCGTCCCGCCGGTGTCGGCGACATAGAGCGTCGTTTCGTCAGGCGAGAAGGCGAGCCCGTTCGGCTTGACGAAATCCGAAGTCATTTGGTCGGTGGCACCCGTTGCCGGATCGTGCCGGTAGACATGGCATCCGCCGATTTCCTCCTCGCCATAATCGCCCTCATAGTCGTGGAGGATGCCGTAGCTCGGGTCGGTGAACCAGACGGTGCCGTCCGATTTGACGGTGACGTCGTTCGGCGAATTGAGCCGTTTGCCGGCCACCCGATCGGCCAGAATGCTGACCTTGCCGTTGAACTCGGTGCGGGTGATGCGGCGCGTCAGGTGTTCGCAAGTGATAAGCCGCCCCTGATTATCGACGGTGTTGCCGTTCGAGTTGTTGCTGGGCGAGCGGAATACCGAGGTCTGGCCGCTGGTATCGTCATAGCGCATCATGCGATTGTTGGGGATATCCGAGAAGACCAGATAGCGCCCGGCGGCAAACCAGGCCGGTCCCTCCAGCCAGCGGCCGCCCGTCCAAAGCCGCTCGACGCGGGCATGGCCGACGAAGCAGTTCTCAAAGCGCGGGTCGAGAACCTCGAACCCCGTACCCTCGATTTCCCCGAACATGATGCCTCCTCCTCTCAATTTGTTATCGATATCATCCTGCCCTGTTTCGCGGCCTTCGTATAGAGATCGATGGACTGTGGAACGCTGCACTCCCGCAATAATATCGATTGTGCGATGATAGCGATAACTTTATTCTATCGTGCGTTGCCAACTCGGAAGCTGTTTTAAGGGCGGAGACCAGTGAAAAACGAGGATGAGCCAAAAGACAAGCGTCTCAAGGGAGGAGACGCCCAAAAGCTGACGATGGCCGAGGTCGCCAAATATGTCGGCGTATCGGCCATGACCGTTTCGCGCGCCTTTCGCCAGGATGCGAGCGTTTCCGAAGAGACGCGCAAGCGCATCATGGAAGCGGTCGATGCGCTCGGCTATGTGCTCGACCTTTCGGCCGGCAGCCTCTCGTCGCGGCGCAGCGGCTTCATCGCCGCGCTCGTACCTTCCATCAACAATTCGAATTTCTCCGACACTGCCCGCGGCATCACGGATGCGCTTGAGAATACCGGCCTCCAGCTTCTTCTTGGCTATACCGACTATGCCGCGGAGAAAGAGGAAAAGCTGATCGAGGCCATGCTTCGCCGGCGCCCCGAAGGCATCATCCTGACGGGCGGTTCGCACACCGAGCGCGCGCGGCGCATGCTTGATAAGGCCGGCATTCCGGTGGTTGAAACCTGGGAAATTCCGGAAGAACCGATCAATCACGTTGTCGGCTTTTCCAACAGCGAGGCGATGTCGCTGCTGGTGCGGACGCTTGCCAGCCAGGGCTATCGCAGATTCGGTTATATCGGTGGTACGACGGCGCGCGATACGCGCGGCAGCCAGCGGCGAAGCGGTTTCCTGAAGACTGTCGAAGAACTGGGTCTCGGACCGGGCCGGGCGATTTCCTTCGGCGTGCCGCCGATCACCATGGAACAGGGCGGCCAGGCGATCGTCAGTCTGCTGGAGCGCTGGCCTGACACGGAAGTCGTTCTCTGCGTTTCCGACCTGTCCGCCTTCGGCGCGATCATGGAGTGCAAGCGCAGGGGGATGCGCGTGCCTGAAGATATCGCCATTGCCGGTTTCGGCGATTACGAGATCTCGTCGATCTGTCATCCCAGCATCACGACGATCAATGTCGACTGTTACGGCATCGGCCGCCAGGCCGCCGTCCGCCTGCTGGATGCCCTGCAGGCGGGCAGCGAGGCGAGCGGCGACGAGATCACATTGATCAGCTACAAGGTCGTCCTGCGCGAAAGCACGGATCGCAGCGCCCGATAGTCTGGACCTTGTCAGAAGGCGATCTGCACTTTCATTGACTTGCTGCGGTCGCTCGCCAGTTCGAAGGCGGCGACAGCCTCTTCGATGGCAAAAACACCTGTGAGCAGCGGTTTCAGATTAACGCGGCGCGCATTGATCAGTTCGACGGCGAGCGCAAATTCCTCGTGAAAGCGGAATGTTCCGCGCATCTCGATTTCCTTGGCGACGATCATGTTCTGCGGGATGGAGACATCGCCGCCAAGGCCGAGTTGCACGAGGACGGCACGAGGTTTCAGCGCCTCCAGACCGGCGCGCACCGCCCGCTCATTGCCCGAGGCTTCGAACATGATGTCGAAATATCCCTTGTCGGCGCCGTAGGCGGCAAGGTCGGCGGCATGCGTGGCAACATTGATCGTTCGATCCGCGCCGCTGGTGCGGGCAATCGCCAGAACGCTGTCGGTCACATCGGTCGCGACAATTTCGCGGGCGCCAAGAACGCGCGCCGCAACGATCGCCAGCATGCCGATCGGGCCGCAGCCGGTGACGAGAACCCGTTTGCCGAGCAGCGATCCGGCGCGGCTAGCGGCATGCAGCGTCACGGCAAAAGGTTCGGCGAAGGCCGCTTCGTGAATGGAGATGCCGTCGGCAACCTTGTGGCATTGCCAGCGCTCCGCCACCAGCCGCTGGCGAAAGCCGCCCTGAATATGCGGCATCGGCATGGCGCTGCCATAAAACCGCATGTTGAGGCAGTGGTTCTGCTGTCCCTTCAGGCAATATTGGCAATGATTGCACGGCCGGCTCGGGGACACCGCAACGCGGTCGCCGACGGTTAGGTCGCTCACACCGGCGCCGAGCGCCTGGACCGTGCCGGCGATTTCGTGGCCGAGAATCATCGGCTCGCGCAGGCGAACGGTGCCGAAGCCGCCATGATTGTAATAATGCAGGTCGGAGCCGCAAATCCCGCCGGCTTCGATGGCGATCTCCACCTGCCCCTCTCCCGCGACCTCCGGCTCGCGCTCTTCAATCCTGAGATCCTTGGCGGCATGAATGACGATGGCTTTCATATCGGGATCCTCACACGACGGGAGTTGGCAGCGCCTGACCGGCAAAATGTGCAGCGAGATTGTCTCGCACCAACTGACCCATGGCCTTGCGGGTCTCGATGGTGCCGGAGCCGTGGTGGGGCTGCAGCACCACATTTGGCAGCGTCAGGAAGCGCTCATCGATTTTCGGCTCGTTGAGGAAAACGTCAAGGCCTGCGGCCTGGATGGTGCGGTTCTGAAGCGCTGCGATCAGTGCCTCCTCGTCGACGGTCGTTCCGCGCGAAACGTTGATCAGCATGCCTTCCGGACCGAGCGCTTCAAGCACCTCGGCGTTGATGATCTTCATGGTCGCGGCCCCTCCGGGAACGATGACGATCAGAAAGTCGGCCCAATTGGCAAGCGCGACCAGATTGGCTTCATAACCATGGGCGACATCCTGGTCCCTATTGCGGGCGAAATAAGAGATGTCGCAGCCGAAAGCGGCAGCCCGCTTGGCGATCGCCTTGCCGATCCGCCCCATGCCGACGATCCCAACCTTCTTGCCCGAAACCCGCCTCACCAGCGGCATGGGAATCTTGCCCCACTGGCCGGTGCGGACGAATACGTCGGCCTGCGGAATCTGCCGTGCCGTGGAAAGCAGCAGTCCGATGGCGATATCGGCGACGTCTTCGGTCAGCACGTCAGGGGTGTTCGTCACGCGAATGCCGTTGGCGCGGGCATAGGAGAGGTCGATGGCGTCGGTGCCGACGCCGTAACAAGAAACGATTTCCAGCTTCGGCAATTGCTTCATCAGCTCGGCGGAGGCGCCGAGTTCGCCGCGCGTCGCGATGGCGCGGATATTGCTGCCGACTTTCGAAATCAATTCCTGACGATCCGCGGCTTCCCACAGGCGGTGGACGCGGTAGGTCGCCTCCAGATCGACCATGTCCCACTCCGGATAGGCCCCGGCCATCAAGATTTCTACGTCAGGCATTTCGTCTCCATCCCGCATTTTGGCTGTTGATTATGTTATCGATAACATATAATTCGGAAAAGCGATGTCAAGTGAGTTTCACCTGAAGTGGCGGTATAAGCCGTCATTCGCAGCGACACCGGAGGAGTGATTTGCATGAAGAACCTGTTTGATCTGACCGGACGGCTTGCCCTGATCACCGGCTCGAGCCAGGGGATCGGCTACGCGCTCGCCGAGGGTCTGGCGCAGCATGGCGCGGAGGTCGTCATCAACGGCCGCACGCCCGAAAGCGTCAAACGAGCCGTCGAGAGCCTCAAGGCTCAAGGCCTTTCTGCCCATGCGGCCATCTTCGATGTGACCAGCAAGGATGCCGCCAAACAGGGCATCGATGCGATCGAGGCCGATATCGGACCGCTCGACATCCTGATCAACAATGCCGGCATGCAGTTCCGTACGCCGCTGGAAGATTTTCCGGCGGACAAATGGGAGCTGCTGCTGACCACCAATATTTCGAGCGTGTTTTACGTCGGCCAGGCAGCCGCCAAAGCCATGATCGCCCGCGGCCAGGGCAAGATCATCAACATCGCCTCGGTGCAGAGCGAACTCGCGCGCCCCGGCATCGCCCCCTATACGGCGACCAAGGGCGCGGTGCGCAATCTGACGCGCGGCATGTGCGCCGACTGGGCCAAGCACGGCCTGCAGATCAATGCGATCGCGCCCGGTTATTTCAAGACGCCGCTCAACCAGGCGCTCGTCGACAATCCCGAATTTTCCTCATGGCTCGAGAAGCGGACGCCGGCCGGACGCTGGGGCAATGTCGAGGAACTGGTCGGTGCCGCCGTTTTCCTCTCGGGCCGCGGCTCGTCTTTCATCAACGGCCACACGCTTTATGTCGATGGCGGCATCACGACCTGCCTCTGATAGAGACGCGACGATGGGCTTCGAGCAAAAGATACCGCCTCTGGCAGTCATCGTCATGGGTGTCAGCGGCTGCGGCAAATCCTCGGTTGGAGAATGCGTCGCCACGCAAAACGGCATGCCGTTTCTGGAAGGCGACCAACTCCATCCGGCCGCCAATGTCGAGAAAATGGCTAAGGGCCTCCCGCTCACCGACGATGACCGCCTGCCTTGGCTCGACCGGATCGGCGAGGAAATAAGGGCCGCGCAAAAGGCGTCGCGCGGATTGGTGATTTCCTGTTCGGCGCTGAAGAGAAATTATCGGGACAGGCTGAGACAGGCGGCGGGCGGGCGCCTGGCGTTTGTTTTTCTCGAAGGATCGCGCGAGCTTCTGCTGTCGCGGATGCAGGCACGCCAGGGCCATTTCATGCCGGCCTCCCTGCTCGACAGCCAGCTGCAGACGCTGGAGCCGCCGACCGGCGAGCCCGGTGTCGTGACGGTCGCAATCGATGGTGCTTTGGATGATATGGTGGCGCTGGCTTGTGAGGAGCTGAGAGGCGCGGCCATCAAGGGAGGGTTTCATGCAGGATGACTACAGAGCAGATGTCGCCGTCATCGGTGCCGGCATCATGGGTACGGCAATCATCACGCGCTTGATCGAGACCGGGCATAAGGTCTCGGTGTTCGACCTCGATGCCGAAAAAGTCGCGGCGCTGGAAGCCAACGGGGCTCGCGCCGCGAGTTCCGTGGAGGATGCGGTCGCGGCGTCGCAATTCTGTGTGCTCAGCCTCAACCACGCAAATATCGTGCGTGCCGTCGTTTTCGGCGAAAAGGGTGTTGCGTCGGCTGCGAACGCCGGCAAGCTGCTGATTGACATGTCCTCTATTGATCCCGCCGAGACGGCCGACATGGCAAAGCGGCTGCGCGAGGAAACCGGCATGGCATGGGTGGATTGCCCGCTATCGGGCGGCGTGCCCGGTGCGCTTGGCGGAAAACTGACGATCATGGCCGGCGGCAGCCCCGAGGATTTCGAGCATGCGCGGGTGGTGATGCGGCATCTTGCCGCCAATTATACCCTGATGGGCGAATCCGGCGCCGGCCAGACCACGAAGCTGATCAATCAGCTGTTCTGCGCCGTGCTGTTTCAGGCGGTTGCGGAGGCGGTCAAGCTCGCCGAAGCCGGCGGCGTCGATCCGGCGGCTATTCCGGCCGCCCTTGCCGGCGGCAGGGCAGATAGCCGCATCCTGCAGGAGTTCATGGCGAAATTCGCGGCCCGCGATTACTCGCCGACGGGCAGGATCGACAACATGCTGAAGGACCTGGATTCGCTTCAGGCCTTTGCGCTGAAGACGAAGACGCCGCTGCCGATGACGGGCGCGGTGGTCGAGATTCACCGCCTGCTCTGCGCTGCCGGTCTTGGGCCGAAGGATTCGGCCGAGATGATGCGCCTTCTCGATGGATTGCAGGCCGACTGACATCATCTTCGACGGCGTTGGAGATTGTCACTTTCCGCTTGACTATCGATGAATGTTATCGATAACATATTTTCATCAGGACAGCTGCAGCTTTGGGAGGAGCCACAGTGGAAGCCAAGAGACTGCTGGAGTTCCAATCGATCACCAAGAGCTTCGGCGGCACGCAGGCGCTGCGTGACGTATCGATCGATCTGCGCGAGGGCGAGATCCTGGCGCTGCTGGGCGAAAACGGTGCCGGCAAATCGACGCTGATCAAGACGCTTGCCGGCATCTACAAACCGGATCATGGCGACATCCTCTTTCGCGGCCAGAGCTACCATCATCGCCCGCCGAAACCGAACGAGCGCCAGCCGGTCGCCTTCATCCATCAGGATCTCGGTCTGATCGAGTGGATGACGGTCGGCGAGAATATGGGCTTGTCGCAGGGCTTCTCGATGCGCAGCGGCCTGATCGACTGGGGAAGGACGCAGGCGCGGGCTAAGGAAGCGCTAAAACTGGTCGGCTGCGACTTCGATCCGACGACGCGCGTCTCGGCCCTGTCGCGCACCGAAAAATCGCTCGTCGCCATTGCCCGGGCGCTTGCCGTCGAAGCCGATGTTCTCGTGCTCGACGAGCCGACGGCGAGCCTTCCCGCCGATGAAGTCAATCGGCTGTTCAATGCGATCCGCCCGCTGAAGGAGCGCGGCGTCGGCATGATCTATGTCTCCCACCGGCTCGACGAGATTTTCCGCATCGCCGATCGCGTCGCCGTGCTGCGCGACGGATGCATGGTGGGACAGAAGCCCGTCAGCGAGACGACACCCGACGAACTGGTGACAATGATCATCGGCCGCAGCGGCGACAGTCTGTTTTCCAAGTCCGAGATCAAGCCCGGCAAGGCGATCGTCAAAGTCCGCGACCTCGTCTGCGCCGGCACGAGCCCGATCTCCTTCGATGTCCGCGAGGGCGAGTTGCTGGGCCTTGCCGGACTGCGCGGCGCCGGCCAGGAGCGCATCGGCCGGGCGCTGTTCGGCTGCGAACCCTTCAACGGTTCGGTTCTGCTGCATGACCGGGCGCCGGATCTTTCCAGCCCGCGGCAGGCGATGGCATCGGGCGTCGGTCTGATCGCCCGTGACCGGACGGAGGAATCCGTCGCGCTGTCGCTGTCCATCCGGGAAAACACCTACTTCAATCCGGGTGCCGTTGGTCGCGGGCTTTTCTCCTTCTTGTCTCCGCGCGGCGAAGCGGACCTTGCCCACGCGATCGGCCAAACGGTCGGCCTTCGACCGAACGATCCGGATCTGCCGGTGGAGGCCCTGTCGGGCGGCAACCAGCAGAAAGTCGTCGTCGGCCGTTGGCTGGCGACCGGACGCAAGCTGCTGGTCGCCGAAGATCCGACGGCCGGCGTCGACATCGGCGCGCGTGCCGAGATCTACCGCCTGATCACGCAGGCGCTGGAGGCCGGTCTCGCGGTCGTCGTGGTCTCGACGGATTTCGAGGAAATCGCCCATATCTGCCACCGCGCGCTGGTTTTCTCGCGCGGCAAAATCGTCAGCCAACTGACTGGAAGCGCCCTGACGACAGAAGCGGTCATAACAGCCGCCTCTGCCTCGGAAGCGGCTTGAGCCATCGGGAGAACAGCCATGCAATCCATTGAATCCACCGCGCTGGAGCCGACCAAGAGCGAAATGGCCGGCCTGTCCACCGGCCAGAAGATCGGCCGCCTGATCCCGGTTTACGGGCTCGTCATCCTGACGGCCGGCCTGATCGTGCTCTTCTCGATCCTGCTGCCCGATACGTTCCCGACCGTCCTGAACGTCCGCTCGATCGTCTCCGATAAGGCGATCATCGCGCTTCTGTCGCTCGCCGCGATGATCCCAATGGCGTCCGGGCGCATCGACCTGACCGTCGGCTATGGCATCGTGCTCTGGCATATTCTCGCCATCAGCCTGCAGACGGTCTACGGTCTGCCCTGGCCGGTGGCGGTTGTCATCGTGCTTGCCCTCGGCGTCCTCACCGGCTTCATCAACGGCCTGCTGGTCGAAGTGGCGAAGATCGATAGCTTCATCGCCACCCTCGGCACCGGAACAGTCCTCTATGCGCTCGCTCTCTGGCACACCGGCGGCCGGCAGGTGGTCGGCGTCCTGCCGCAGGGCTTCTACGCGTTGAACGGCACCATGCTCTTCGGCCTGCCGATCACCGGCTTCTACGTACTCCTGATCGCGATCTGCATGTGGATCGTGCTCGAATACCTGCCGATCGGCCGTTATCTCTATGCCATCGGCGCCAATCCCAAGGCCGCCGCTCTCAACGGCATCCCGGTCCGCAAATTCGTGATGGGCGCCTTCGTCACCTCGGGCCTGCTCGCGGCTCTGACCGGCGTCCTTCTCGCCTCGAAGCTGCGCATCGGCCAGGCGAGCGTCGGTCTCGAATATCTTCTTCCGGCGCTCGTCGGTGCGTTCCTGGGATCGACGACGATCAAGCCGGGCCGGGTGAACGTCTGGGGCACCCTGATCGGCGTCATCATCTTGGCGGTCGGCATTTCGGGAATTCAGCAATTCGGCGGATCGTTCTTCGTCGAACCGCTGTTCAACGGCGTAACCCTGCTGATCGCCATCGGCATCGCAGGTTACGCACAGCGCAAGCGCGGGGCCGTGAGGAGGATCACGCCCGCGTCCAAGTGAGGATGCCGGCTCGCCGGCATTTCATAACAAATAAACAAGAGGAGTGAACATGAAGCGCAGGACTTTATTGCAGGCAACGGTCGCAACCGTCGCCGTTATGCTCAGCGTGCCGGCACTGGCCGATTCGATGGCCGACGCCAAGGCGGTGGTCGACAAATATGCTTCCAAGGTGAGCGCTTGGGACGGCCCGACAAGCGGCCCCAAGGGTGCCGCCGGCAAGAACATCGTCATCCTTGCCGCCGATATGAAGAACGGCGGCATCCTCGGCGTGGCCAATGGCGTTCAGGAGGCGGCAGGCGCCCTCGGCTGGACGGTGAAGGTGCTCGACGGCGCCGGTTCGATCGGCGGGCGCACGGCGGCTTTCGGGCAGGCCATGGCGCTGAAGCCGGATGGTATCATCATCAACGGTTTCGATGCGGTCGAACAGAAGCCGGCGATGGAAGCGGCCAAGGCGGCCGGCATTCCGATGGTTTCTTGGCACGCCGCCTCGGCGGTCGGCCCGGTTCCTGAGGTCGGCGTCTTTGCCAACGTCACCACCGATGCGATGGAAGTGTCGAAATCGGCGGCAGACTGGGCCTTCGCCGACGCCGGCGGCAAGCCGGGCGTCATCATCTTCACCGACTCCACCTATGCGATCGCGATCGCCAAGGCCGACCGGATGAAGAAGGAGATCGAGGATCTCGGCGGCACCGTCCTCGAATATGTCGACACGCCAATCGCCGAAACCTCCCAGCGCATGCCGCAGCTCACCACGTCGCTCTTGCAAAAGTACGGCGCCAAGTGGACGCACTCGCTGGCGATCAACGACCTCTATTATGACTTCATGGGACCCTCGCTCGCTTCGGCCGGCATTGCCGGCGACGGGAAGCCGGTGAATGTCGCAGCCGGTGACGGCTCGGAGAGCGCCTATCAGCGCATTCGCGCCAAGCAATACCAGGCCGTCACGGTCGCTGAGCCGCTCAATCTCCAGGGCTGGCAGCTGGTCGATGAACTCAACCGGGCCTTCGCCGGCGCGCCATGGTCGGGCTACGTGTCGCCGCTTCACGTGGTCACCAGCGCGAACGTCGAATTCGACGGCGGACCGAAGAACAGCTTCGATCCCGATAACGGCTACCGTGATCAATATAAGAAAATCTGGGGCAAATAAGCCTTCCTCAGGGCGCGTCAACCGATGCGCCCTCCCCTCATTTCATCACCTCGACATCGATCCGGCTCCCCGAGTTTTGGAAAAGAGAACCTATGATCATTCGCTACGCTTTGTTTGAAGGCGAAATCCATCCCGGCCGGGAAGAGGAATTTCGCGATTTTGTGAGACAGCGCCTTGTCCCGCTCTGGACGAAATTTCCGGGCGCGGAGGAAATCCGGGTGCTGGATGGAATGGAGCGCGACGAAGGCGCGCCGATTTATGCCATGGCGCTCGCCATTCGCTATCCTCACATGGAGGCTGTGAACGCGGCGCTTCTCTCCGACGTGCGTTTTGAGAGCCGCGAGGTCACCGGCGAGCTCCTGAAGCTCTTCACCGGCAAGGTGCATCATCACATATTCCAGGCCAATGAATACCCGCCGGCCACTGCCTGACATCGAGGGTGCTGGCGATCAAGCTTGCAGAGAAGCGCCTGCGGACAAGGATCTCAGGTGCTTTTTGCGTGTGCCGCGCATCGACAATTCGCTGATGTCCGATCCGGCTGCGCGCTCTGGCACAATTTTTTATTAGTGCCGCCATTATTTAAATAGTCTACGTATTTGGTGGATAATATTCCATCCTGCCACCCATCGTTTCTGCAGCCTTTCCGATCACCAGACCCGCGGCGTCGCATGAGTAATCATTCCGAATTTCTGTGGTATATTCCGAACGACGTCAGGCCCGGCCATCGCGGTGATACCACCGTCGAAAATCACAATAGCCTGGAGACGCTGACCAGCCATGCGAGGGCGCTGGAGGAGCATGGCTGGAAGGGCGCGCTCATCGGCACCGGCTGGGGCCGTCCCGATACCTTCACCGTCGCGGCCTCGCTCGCCGTGCGGACCACCACCTTCGAACCGCTCATTGCCATCCGACCGGGTTATTGGCGGCCGGCAAACTTCGCTTCCGCGGCGGCGACGCTCGACCACCTGACTGGAGGCCGGGTGCGAATCAATATCGTCTCGGGCAAGGACAACTTGGCGGCTTATGGCGACAGTGAGGGCGATCAGGCGCATCGCTATAGCAGAACAAAGGAGTTCATGCGGCTGGTCCGCAGACTATGGACTGAAGAAAATGTCACCTGGGCAGGCGATCATTTCCGGGTTGCCGAATCCACCGTGGTGCCGCCCATTGAGGAGCGCGGCGACCGCCGGCACCCGAAACTCTATTTTGGCGGCGCCTCCGAAGCGGCCGAACGGGTGGCCGCCACAGAGGCCGATGTCCAGCTTTTCTGGGGCGAGCCGCTCGAGGGCGTCCAGGAACGGATCGGGCGACTTAAAAAACTGAGCCGAGAGCTCGACCGCGACCTCCCGCCGCTGGAATTCGGGCTGCGAATAACGACGCTGGTCCGCGACACGACGGACGAGGCCTGGGCCGAGGCTGAGGCGAAGGTCGCCGAGATGGCAAGAAGCAACGGCACCGGCTGGCACGATCACCAACGCGCGCTTGCCGTCGGTCAGCTGCGGCTGCTCGCTCTTTACGAACGCGGCGACGTGCTCGACGATAATCTCTATACCGCTCCGGGAAAATTCGGCGGCGGTGGTGCAGGCACCACTTGGCTGGTCGGTTCAGCGGACGACGTCGCCCGCTCGCTGCGCAAATACCAGGATCTGGGGATCACGCATTTCGTGTTGTCCGATACGCCCTATCTCTCTGAGATCAAGCGGCAAGGCGATCAGCTTTTGCCGCTGCTGCGTAAATAAGCCGAAGGCGCCGGTACCTGGCGCCGGGCAAGAAGATCAGAACCAGTGTATCTGCAACATAGGATGGATGGCGACTGCATCCGGCAACCAAGCATACTGCCATTTATCCATTCTCCGCAGAAAAACGCCGCAAAATATACGAACGGCGCAGCATACTGGCGCTCCGCTCACCCCGTTTACATTCCCTAAAGGATATCCTCTTACCTTTTAACTTATCGGAACGACGTCCCAGAGATGGTCACCTACGCCATGAGGGCGATCGGGCATCCGGATCGCGCATGAAATCGGCTTTGGCAGCTTGATGGAGGCCCGCACATTGGATGTGCTGCCGCCAATTGTATGCGCGCTCCGGCCAAAGAGCTCCCGCATTTGCGCGAGATGCGCCGACGATCCTGGCAGCAATGACACCTGTGACAAACCTCCCATGCGACGGAGAGTGGTAATGAACAGCATTAAGAATTCCGGGATTGCGGTGCGTCTCGCTCTTGGCTTCAGCTTCCTGATCTTGTTGATGGCCGGCCTGAGCATCTACTCAACGGTGAAAGTCGCCGAAATCAACAGCAATCTTCAAACGATCAACGACGTCAACAGTGTCAAGCAGCGGTTCGCCATCAACTATCGCGGCAGCGTGCACGATCGGGCGATCGCCATTCGCGACGTGACCCTGGTGACGTCTGTCGATGAACGCAAGGCGGCCGAGGCACTGATCGAAAAGCTGGCGGCATCCTACACCGAAAACGAAAAACGCATGGCTGATATGGTCGCCTCCCCGGCTGGCGCGACCGACCAGGAAAGGTCCATTCTGAAGGAGATCGCCGACATACAGGCAAAAACCAATCCCCTGGTCGCCCAGATCATCGCGCTACAGGAGAAGGGCGACGGCGAGGCTGCCCGCAAGATCCTGCTCGAACAGGCGCGGCCAGCCTTCGTTGCCTGGCTCGGCGCCATCAATAAATTCATCGACTACCAGGAAGCATTGAACAAATCGATCGGCGGAGACGTCCGCAGCACGGCAAGCGGCTTTAAGCCGATCGTTCTGACGGCGCTCGGTATCGCGGCGCTTCTTTCCGTCCTCGCCGCGGTCGTTACCGCGCGCACGATCGTTGGCCCGCTGACAAAACTGCAGCTTTCGCTGAATGCAATGGCGGAAGGCAATCTCGATGGCGATCGTCGCCTCGAAGCGCGTGGCGACGAGATCGGCAAGCTTGCCCGCGCCGTCGCGGGATTGCGCGATGCCATTTCGGCAAAGGCGGAGCGGGAAGCCGATGCGGAAGCCAAGCGGGCTGTGGCGGAACGGCACCGGCTCGAACAGGATGCCGACGAACGCCGCACGCTTGCCGAGCAGACGGACCGGGCTGTCGGCCAGCTTGGCAGTGCATTGCAGGCGCTGGCCGATGGCGACCTCACCCAGCAGATCGGCACGCCGTTCATCCCGTCCCTGGAAAAACTCAGAGCCGACTTCAATTCGGCGGTCGAAAAGCTCCGCGCCGCCATGCAGAAGGTTGCCGAGAACGCCAGCGCCATTGCCGCCGGCGCACAGGAAATCCGTTCGGCTTCGGATGATCTCGCCAAGCGGACCGAGCAGCAGGCCGCCTCTGTCGAGGAGACTGCCGCCGCCCTGGAAGAGATCACGACCACCGTCGCCGACTCCAGCAACCGGGCTCAGGAGGCCGGTCAGCTCGTCCGCAAGACGAAAGACAATGCCGAGCGCTCGGGCAGCGTCGTTCGTGACGCGGTCGATGCCATGGGCAAGATCGAATCCTCCGCCACGGAGATCGGCAGCATCATCGGCGTCATCGACGAGATCGCCTTCCAGACCAACCTGCTGGCACTGAATGCCGGCGTCGAGGCCGCCCGCGCCGGTGAAGCCGGCAAGGGCTTTGCCGTCGTCGCCCAGGAAGTGCGCGAACTGGCGCAGCGTTCCGCCAAGGCGGCAAAGGAAATCAAAGAGCTGATCAACGCTTCGAACGGCCATGTCAAAAACGGCGTCGCACTGGTTGGCGAAACCGGAAAGGCCCTGCAGGAGATTGCGGTACAGGTGCAGCAGGTCGATGGCAATGTCGGCGCCATCGTCGGCGCCTCGCAGGAGCAGGCGACGGGGCTGAAGGAAATCAATACCGCCGTCAACAGGATGGATCAGGGCACCCAGCAGAACGCCGCCATGGTGGAGGAGGCCACAGCTGCCGCTCACAAACTCGCCAAGGAAGCCGACGCACTGTTCCAGCTCCTGGGCCAGTTCAATATTGGCGGTGCAGCAGCATCGAGGCGCATATCGCAGCCGGCCGCCGCGGCACAGCATGCTCAGCCCGTGCCTTCGCCGGCCCGCCAGATGATTGCCAAGGTCGGCAGGTCGTTCCAGGGGAATGCAACCCAGGGGAACGCGGCACTGGCCGGCGATTGGGAAGAGTTCTGAACCGCACGGCAATCTGCTGAAAAATGAAATAGCGAGGGCAGCAATTGCTGCCCTTCGTATTTTTTGGTTTACGCCCGAGCCGGGACCTTGGCCGGCAGCAGGGCGTTGACGATGACGGCGACGCCGATATTTGCCGCGAGAGCCAGCAGCCCGGTGTAGACGGTGAAGGGCTCGCCGCCGAGGCTGATCAGGTGCAACGGCTTCCAGCCGGCATCCCAGACGAGGAAGGTGCCGGCGCAGAAGCCGACGAACCAGCCGGCAAGCAGACCGGGCGCGCGGAACCAGTTGGTGTAGAGACCGAAGACCAGGGCCGGAAGCGTCTGCAGGATCCAAATGCCGCCGAGCAGCTGCAGATCGAGGGCGAACTGCGTCGGCAGGAAGATGATGACGAGCAGCGCGCCGACCTTCACCACTAGCGACGTCACCTTCGCGACCTTGGCCTCGCCCGCATCGCTGACCTTGGGGTCGACATAGGCCTTCCAGAAATTGCGGGTGAAGAGGTTGGCCGCGCCGATGCTCATCACCGCCGCCGGCACCAGTGCGCCGATCGCGATCGCCGCAAAGGCGAAACCGGAGAACCAGCCCGAAAACAGCGTCTTGAACAGGGTCGGTACGACATCGTTCGCACTGTCGAGCTTCAGGTTGGCGGCATGACCCATGTAGCCGAGCAGCGCCAGGAGGCCGAGCAGCAGCGTATAGGCCGGTAGCAGGATCGCATTCTTGCGGATCGTCTTGCCGCTGTTGGACGCAAAGATGCCGGTCAGCGTATGCGGATACATGAAGGCCGCCAGCGCTGAACCGAAAGCGAGCGTGGCATAGGCGACATATTGATTGCCGCCGAGCAGCAGGCTGCCGGAGCCCTTGGCCTGGAAAGCCGCATCGGCCGAGGCGAAGACATTGGCATAGCCGCCGAGCTTCGACGGGATGAGCGCGACGGCGGCGATCACCACGATATAGATCATGATGTCCTTGACGAAGGCGATCAGTGCCGGGGCGCGCAGCCCCGCCGAATAGGTGTAGAGCGCCAGCACGATGAAGGCGATTGCAAGCGGCAGCTCGCCATGCAGCCCCAGCGCCTTCAGGACCGCCGTCATGCCGACGAGCTGGAGGGCGATGTAAGGCATGGTGGCGATGACGCCCGTTGCGGCGACCGCGAGTTCGAGACCGCGTGATCCGTATTGGCCGTGGACGACGTCGGCCGCCGTGACATAGCCGAATTCCTTGGCGCGTTTCCACAGAACCGGCATGACCATGAAGACGAAGGGATAGACGACGATCGTGTAGGGTAGCGCGAAGAAGCCGTAGGCGCCGACGGTATAGACCAGCGCCGGGACGGCGATGACGGTATAGGCAGTGTAGAAATCGCCGCCGACGAGGAACCAGGTGATCCAGGTGCCGAAGTTGCGTCCGCCGAGACCCCATTCATCGATATGGGCGAGGGTCTCGGGCTTGCGCCAGCGGCTGGCGACGAATCCCATGACCGTGACGAGGGCGAAGAAGAAGATGAAGACGGCAAGCGCCGTGCCGTTGATGTCAGTCGTCATGGCGAACGCTCCGATAGGCGATCCAGGTCAATGTCGCGGTAATCGGCACCCAGAGAAGCTGATACCAGTAGAAGAAGGGAAAGCCGAAAAGCGACGGCTCGCGGAGATTGTAGAATGCCGGCCAGAGCAGACCTATGTACGGAATGATCAGCAGCCACAGCGCTGCCTTGCTACGTGGTTTTTCCATGTCGGAGTACCTTTCAGGCGCCGCAATTGGCGGTCGCCATGTTCCAGTTGTCGGCGTGGAAGGCAGGTCTATCAGCCGGCGGCGGCAGCAGGCCCGGTTCGGGTCGCTCGAGCTTTTCCGGCGGATCGGAAGCTGATGTAACGCATGTGAATTCCTCCCAACGGCTTGGCACTTGGCCGGCCGCGAATGGAGTCCTAGGGCGTCGGTTTTATCCCCACAAGATGGGCGCAGTGCCAAAATACCGGGACCTACCCAGAAGTGGGTAGGTGCGAATTCGCGTCGATTTTCGAGGCGATGCCGTGATCGAGCGCGTAGCGGATCAGGCCTGCGGTGGTGGCGATGCCAAGTTTCTTCTTGAGGTTTTTGCGATGGGTTTCCGCCGTGGCAGCGCTTATCCCGAGCACTTCAGCGATCTCGCGGTTGCTGCGGCCGGCAACGATCAGCCCGAGCGTGTCGCGCTCGCGCGGCGTCAAGGGATCGCTCCCCTGCTCCGCCCGTTCCCTCATCAGCGCGTCGAAGACGCCGGAGGAGAAATAGGTGCCGCCATCCGCGACGGTCTCGATCGCCGCGACGATCTCCTCTGTGGAGACGTCTTTCAGAACATAACCGGCGGCGCCGCGCATCACCGAAGAGGAGATATACTCGCGGCTGTCATGCATGGAGAGCATCACGACGCGGGTCTGCGGAAGTTCGCTCCTGAACAGCTCGATCGCATCGATGCCGCTGAGCTTCGGCATGTTGATGTCCATCAGCACCACCTGCGGCTGGATCTGCCGGGCGATATCGAGTCCGGTTTGCGCGAGACCGGCGGTGCCTGCGACCTCGATATGATCGAATGTCTCGAGCACGGCTTTCAATCCATCCAGCACCAGCGGGTGGTTGTCGATCAGGAGCACCCTGATTTTCGCCCCTTCGTTCATGCGGCTTCCGCCTGTTTGCCGGCGGCAAGATTGGCCGATCTCGGCATCATCGCCGTCAGCGTCGTGCCGGCCTCGCTGCTGTTGATGAGGAGCAGGCCCCGGAAGTGCGCCATTCGCTCCTGCATGTTGCGCAGGCCGAGGCCCGCGCCGCCGGAGGCGCCATCCCTGGCGCCATCAAAGCCGGTCCCGTTGTCGGAGATGGTCAAGCGGGCGCGGCCGCCGTCGCTCCAGAGCTTGACCGAGAGCTTCGAGGCGCCCGAATGCCGTTCGACATTGTTGAAGGCCTCCTGGGCGACGCGATAAAGGGCGGTACTGGCTTCCGCCTTCAGCGTGCCTGCGAAGCCCGAGGCGTCGATCTTCGTCTCGATTCCCGTCCGGTCGGCAAAGTGGTGACACAGTGCTTCCAGTGCAGCCGTCAGGCCGAGATCGTCGAGCACGCGCGGGCGCAGATCGTGCGAGAGCAGCCGGATTTCCTTGATGGCGCCGTTCAGCGCCTCGACGCCGCGCTCGATGGTCTGCGCCGCATCGTCGACATTGGTCCTGACCTTGCGGCCGGCAAGATCCATCGCATAACGAACGCCGAGAAGGGTCTGGGAAATGCCGTCATGCAGTTCGCGCGCCAGCCGAGTGCGCTCTTCTTCCTGGGTGTCGATGACCCGCTGCATCAACTCCTTCAGGCGGCTATCGGCCATGCGGCGCTCGCGAAAGGTCAGCAGCATGCAGGTTGTGAAAACGATAAGCACCGATGGCACCGCGATCAGCGCGACGATGACGAAGGTCCGCCGGATGTTGGCGCGCATCACTTTGTTGGCGGCCGCACTCTGGGAATAGACATCGTCGAGGTAGACGCCGGTTCCTACGACCCAGTGCCATTTGTCGAGGCTGACGACAAAAGAGAGCTTGTCGGCGATCTGCCCGGTCGACGGCTTCTGCCATTTGTACTGATGCAGGCCGCCGCCGGCCTTTGCGGTGGCGATCAGTTCGGCAATGACCTTGTCGCCATCCGGGTCGGTGAGATCGATCCAATTGTGCCCATGCCGGAAGCTTTGGCGGGGGTGGACGATATTGTTGCCGTCGTAATCATAGACGAAGAAATACCCGTCCTTGCCGTAGTCGAGCGAAGTCAGAATATCAGCCACCTGCTGCTTGGCCGCCTCGTCGTCGGGACCGGCTCTGTCATAGATCGTCTGGATGGCCGACAGGGCAAGGTTGGTCAGATTGAGGATTTCGGCTTCCTTCGTCTTCAGCATGTTCTGCTCGAAGGTGTCGATGCTGTTCTTGGCGAGATTTGCCGATTGCCAGGTGATGAAGGTGGTGACCGCAAGGATCGAGATGACGAGCGGGATGATCGCCAATGCGATGATCTGGTGTCGTAACGTCAACGATCAGTCCTCCCGAGAATTCGTACCGGGAATTATGCGCTTTGACGGATGCGAGTCCAGCGGTTTGCCCGTAAGGTCGGGCGATCGCGCGGGCGCTATTCCAGCGGCACGAACTGGCCGAGCTTGACGTCCCGCAGCACCACATTCGTGTGCATGCGGCGGATCTGCGGGTTTTCGGCCATGATCAGAGCGGCGATGTCGTCATAATGCTCGACGTCACGGGCGGTGACGATCGCGATCAGATCGACCGCACCGGTGACGTAATAGACCTGTTGGATATGATCCTGTTTCTCCGCCCAGACGCGGAACTTCGCCAAGGCGTCGTAATTGTCCCGCTCGATCTCCATCCCGACGATGAACACCATCGATGTTCCCGTCGCCTTCCGGTCGACGACGGCGACCTCCGCCTTGATGATGCCCTCCTCGCGCAGCCGCTTCAGCCGCCGCTGCACGGCCGAGACCGACAATCCCACTCGTTCGGCGATCGTTTCGGCCTTCAGCTGACAGTCGCGCTGAACGATATCGAGGATGTCACGGTCAAAGCGATCCAGTTGTTCCATTATCCGGTCCTAATTCTTGCCGCAGCATTTCACGCGTTCTGCTGCATTCGCCGCGTGAAGAAGATTATTTTGCACAAAATATGCAGAAGAGACAAAAATTGCGCGAAAAAACCGCGCAACTTTATCATTATCCTTCGCAAATTCAGTTCAGCCGGACCCATGCATGTCGGATCAACCCTTTCCTGCTCTTCGCGTCGAAGATCTTCATAAAAGCTTCGGCTCGCAACAGGTTCTCAAGGGTATCTCCACTGAGGCCCACAAGTCGGATGTGATCTCCATTATCGGCTCGTCAGGTTCTGGCAAGAGCACCTTCCTCAGATGCATCAATTTTCTGGAAACGCCCGATCGCGGGCGCGTCGCCGTCAACGGCGAAGAGGTCGCGCTGAAAATCGGCCGCAGCGGGCGACTGCAGCCGAAGAGCTGGCGGCAGATTGAACGGCTGCGTACGGGGCTTGGGATGGTCTTCCAGAGCTTCAATCTCTGGGCCCATCGCACCGTATTGGAAAATGTCATCGAGGCGCCGGTGCATGTCATGGGCGTTTCCAGGCGCGAAGCGACCGAAAAGGCCGAAGCGCTGCTGCACAAGGTCGGGCTCTTCGACAAGCGCGACGCCTATCCCGCCTTCCTCTCCGGTGGCCAGCAGCAGCGCGCGGCGATCGCAAGAGCGCTCTGCGTCGATCCCGCCGTCATGCTGTTCGATGAGCCGACATCGGCGCTCGATCCCGAGCTGGTTGGCGAGGTGCTGAAAGTCATCCGCGATCTGGCTGAAGAGGGCCGGACCATGCTGATCGTCACGCATGAAATGCGCTTCGCCCGCGACGTCTCGAGCCGCGTCCTCTTCCTGCACCAGGGACGGATCGAGGAGGAAGGCCCGCCGGAACAAGTCTTCGGGGCGCCCGTCAGCGCCCGCTGCCGGGAATTCACTCGTCTCACCGCCCACTGATCCCGCATCGAGCCATCACCCACACACGAACCAGGAGAACCCTGAGAATGAAACTGCTCCCCACGCTTTTCGCCGGCGTCGCATTTGCGCTTTCCGCCGTCGCGGCACAGGCCGAAGTCCGCTTCGGCGTCATGAACGAATCCTATCCGCCCTTTTTCGCCAAGAACGCTTCGGGTGAGTGGCAGGGATGGGAAATCGACCTGATGAATGCCGTCTGCGAAGAGATGAAGGAGAAATGCTCGATCGTCGAAATCTCCTGGGATGGCCTCATTCCGGCTCTCCAGAGCAAGAAGTTCGACGTGATCTGGTCGTCAATGTCGAACACGGCGGAACGCTCCAAAGTCATCGACTTCACCGATAAATATTACAACACGCCAAGCACCCTGATCGGTCCCAAGGACCAGAAGCCGGGCGCCACGGCCGAGGATGTGAAGGGCAAGACCATCGGCATCCAAGTGTCGACGATCCAGTCTGAATATTACAAGAAATACTTTGCCGAGGCTGCCGACGAAAAGACATATCAGACGCTCGACGAGGCTTTCCAGGATCTGGCCTCCGGCCGCATCGACTACGTCTTCGGCGATTCGCTGGCGCTCGACGCTTTCCTGAAAAGCGACGGCGGCAAGGATTGCTGCGCCAAGATGGGTGACGTCGCCGACGACAAGGAAGTTCTCGGCGCCGGCGTTTCCGGCGGCCTGCGCAAGGAAGACACGGAGCTGAAAGCTAAGCTGAATGCGGCAATCGCTGCCGTTCGCGCCAACGGCCAGTATGACGCCATCACCAAGAAATACTTCGACTTCGATATCTACGGCGCGAAGTAAGCAATCCCGACGATGGCGACTGCGCAACAAGGCATCCTGGACCTGCTAGCCCCCTATCCTCCGGGGTGGGGCGGCGTTCTCTTGACAGGTGCGGTCTCCACGGTCGCCATCTCGGCCTGCGCCTTCGCCATTGGACTGTTGCTCGGGACGGGAGGTGCGCTCGGGAAGCTTTCTGGCAATCGCGCGCTACGCCTCATGCTCGATCTCTATACTACGCTCATCCGCGCCGTTCCGGAGCTGATCCTGATCGTCGGCCTTTATTATGCCGGCACAGACGGCCTCAACCGGCTGCTGGCGGCACTGGAGCTGCCGCCGGTCAACGTGAACGGCTTCGTCGCCGCCGTCGCGGTGCTCGGCTTCGTGCAGGGCGCCTACATGACCGAGGTGCTCCGCGGCGCGATCCTTGCCATTCCCACCGGTCAGATCGAGGCCGCCAAGGCCTTTGGCATGGGGCCGGTGCTGCGGTTTCGCCGCGTCCTGCTGCCGGCGCTCTTGCCGAATGCGCTGCCGGGACTGGCCAATCTGTGGATGTCGGTCACCAAGGACAGTGCGCTGGTCGCAGTCGTCGGCTATCAGGAACTGGCGCTCGCCACCCGCCTCGCCGGCGCAAGCACCAAACACTATTTTATCTTTTTCCTCGCTTCGGCCCTTCTCTATCTCGCTATCACGCTCGCTTCCAATGTCGTCTTCAAGCTGATCGAAGGGCGGGTGCGGCGCGGACAGCCGCGTCTCGCCTGAGGCCGCGCCCCATGAGTTTCACCTGGATCTCTTCCTATTGGCCGCTGCTTCTGACCGGCGCCTGGCAGACCGTGGCGCTGCTGGTCATCTCAGTGGTGTTCGGTTTCATCATCGCCATAGGCCTCGCCTTCGCGCAGGTCAGCGGCGGCAGGCTGACGCGGCTGCTGGCCCGCGGCTATTGCACCTTCTTTCGCGGCACGCCGCTGCTGATCCAGCTATGGCTTCTCTATTACGGCGTCGGTTCGTTGCTGCCGATGGTCCCTGGCATCCGCCAGAGCCTGTTCTGGCCGATCCTGCGCGAAGGCTTCTTCTTTGCCGCCGTCAGCTTCACGCTGAATTATGCGGCCTATGAAGCTGAGGTCTTGCGCGGCGCCCTGCTTGCCGTTCCGAAGGGGGAGCTCGAAGCCGGCCGGGCCTTCGGTCTGTCGCCCTGGAAGCTGACCCGACGCATCTGGCTGCCGCGCGCCATCCGCATCGCCCTTCCGACCATAGCCGGAGAGATCGTCATGCAGCTGAAGGCGACGCCCCTCGCCTTCACGGTGACGGTGATGGATCTCTATGCCGTGGCCAACAAGGTTCGCCAGGACACGCTGCTGGTCTATGAGCCGCTGCTTGTCGTCACCCTCTTCTATCTCGCCCTGACCGCTGTCATCGCCCGTGTCCTTCGAGGTCTCGAAGCGCAAGTGCCGGTCCGGCGTTAGGCGGACGGACGTTCCTCACTTTGTTTTTAAAGCCCGCCGCCGGTAACAGCGCGACAGACTGAATGGAGATCTTTTCATGAGCACCACACGAATTCTCGATGGCGGCATGAGCCGCGAATTGCTGCGGCTCGGCGCCGAATTGAAGCAGCCGGAATGGTCGGCGCTGGCGCTGATCAATTCGCCGGATATCGTCCGCGAGGTGCATAAGGAATTCATCGCCGCCGGCTCCGAGATCATTACGACGAACAGCTATGCGCTGGTGCCTTTCCATATCGGCGAGGACCGGTTTCGGAAGGAGGGTGCGGCGCTGATCCGTCTTGCCGGTCGCTTAGCACGCGAGGCGGCCGATTCTGTCACCGGTCGCAAGGTGCTGGTTGCCGGTTCGCTGCCGCCGATCTTCGGCTCCTACGAGCCGCAGAATTTTCGGCCTGAGCGGGTGCAGGATTATCTCAAGGTGCTGGTCGAAAACCTCGCCCCCTTCGTCGACATATGGCTCGGAGAGACGCTGAGTCTGATCGCCGAGGGCGAGGCCGTCCGCGAGGCGGTGGCGGCATCGGGAAAACCGTTCTGGATTTCCTTCACGCTGGCCGATGACAAAGCGGATATCGAAAGCGGCGAGCCGAAGCTTCGCTCCGGCGAAAGCGTCGAGGCGGCGGCGTCCTGGGCCGCGTCATCGGGCGCCGAAGCCTTCCTGTTCAATTGCAGCAAACCGGAAGTGATGGAGGCGGCCGTCGCGACGGCAGCAGCAGTATTCCGCAAGATGGATGCCGGAATCGAAATCGGCGTCTATGCCAATGCCTTCGAGGGCGAACAGGGCGAGTCGGCTGCAAATGAAGGCCTGCACGAGACCCGCGACGATCTGAATGATGACGCCTATTCGCGTTTTGCCTGCTCCTGGGCCGAGGCCGGCGCGACTATCATCGGCGGCTGCTGCGGCATCGGTGCTGCCCATATCCATCGTCTGGGCAAGACGCTTCGAAGCTGAGGTTGAAGCTTGATCGTCCGAGAGGGAACTGCCGGCGCTCACGCAGCGGTTGGGTTCTTTCTGTGGCCTCGCCTGCGGGCGACGAAACCAATTACTCCGCCTTCGGCGCCGTCTTCTGAAGCTCGAGCAGCAGCTCGATCAGTTTCGGTGCCATCACCCGGATTTCCGACAAGTGGACGGCGCTCAGCCTCGTCAGAAGCTCGTCGGCCTTGTCGGTCAGCAGCAGCGTCTGACGGCGCCTGTCGGTTGGGTCGGCATGGCGTTCGACCAGCCCGGCATCCGAAAGCCGTCCGACGAGCTCGGTTGCCGTATGCGGCGCGATGATCAGCCGCTCGGCCAGCATGCCGATAGTCATCGCTTCGCCGCGTTGTCCCTTGATCGCCAGCAGCGCCTGATGCTGCTGGACGGGCAGTCCTTCCGACTGGGCGGCTGAGGCGCTGAAGTCCATGAACTGGCGAAGCGCGAACCTAAGGTCGGCGAGCGCCTCATAATCCTCCTGTCTCAGCGGCGGCAGGGTTTTCTTCACACTCGTTCTCCTCTGCCGCTTGGTTCGCAGGAGGCGATCCTTGCGCGCACTATTGCCGATCTCGAATAGATGGGCAGACGCAAGCCGGTCAAGTGAGGCACCCGGCGAGACATTTTCGCCTTCCCGTATTCGTCCATTGATTTATATCGTACTACGATATAATGACGCTGCACAAACCGACCCGCTTTCGAGGCTTCCATGGCGCAGCACCAACACAGCAACCGGCCGCACGATTTCACGGGCGGCCTTTCCCGGCGCGAGGCCGGAGACTTCACCACCGACAGACGGGTCCTCCTGCTTGTCGGGATGGCCGTCATCGTCGGCACCGCAGGCGCCTTTGCGGCCTGGTGTCTCGTCAGCCTGATCGCTCTGGTAACCAATGTCATCTGGTTCGGACAGATCGGCATTCAGCCGGCTTCCCTGGCCGCCGTGCCGCGCTCGCTATGGGTGGTACTGGTGCCGCCGCTCGGCGGGCTCGTCATCGGCCTGATGGCCCGTTTCGGGTCGGAAAAAATTCGCGGCCACGGCATTCCCGAGGCGATCGAAGCGATCCTGATCGGCGGCAGCCGGATGTCGCCGAAGGTCGCGGTGCTGAAGCCGCTGTCATCGGCGATCTCGATCGGCACCGGCGGCCCGTTCGGCGCCGAGGGGCCGATCATCATGACCGGCGGAGCGATCGGCTCGCTGTTTGCGCAGTTCTTTCACATGAGTGCGACCGAGCGGAAAACGCTGCTCGTTGCGGGTGCCGCTGCCGGCATGACGGCGATCTTCGGCTCGCCGATCGCCGCCGTCATGCTGGCGGTCGAACTGCTGCTATTCGAATGGAAACCGCGCAGCTTCATTCCCGTCGCGGTCGCCGCCTGCGTGTCAATCTGCTGGCGCCCGCTGCTCTTCGGCGTTGGCCCGCTGTTCCCGACCCATTTCCAGGTGACCCTGCCCTGGTGGGGGATTTTCGCCTGTGCGGCGATGGGCATCATATCGGGGCTGCAATCAGGATTGCTGACGACGCTGCTCTACCGGATCGAGGATCTGTTCGAGGCGCTCCCGATCCACTGGATGTGGTGGCCGATGCTCGGCGGTCTCGTCATCGGCCTCGGCGGCCTGATCGAACCGCGAGCGATGGGCGTCGGCTATGACATCATCGACGGCCTGCTCAACAACCGGCTATTGGCGCCGGCAGTTCTGTCGATCCTGCTGGTGAAGACCATCATCTGGCTGTTTGCCCTTTCGTCGGGCACCTCCGGTGGCGTGCTCGCTCCGCTTCTCATCTTCGGCGGCGCTCTCGGATGGCTGGTCGGCATCGTCATGCCTGGCAATGATCCCGGCTTCTGGGCGCTGCTCGGAATGGCGGCGATGATGGGCGGAACCATGCGCGCGCCGCTCACCGGCACCTTCTTTGCGATGGAGATTACCGGCGACGTCAGCACGCTGGTTCCCCTGCTCGCCGCAACGGTGGTCGCCTATGCCGTCACGGTTCTTCTCTTGCGCCGCTCGATCCTCACCGAGAAGATCGCGCGTCGCGGCCAGCACATCACCCGCGAATATGGTGTCGATCCGTTCGAGCTCTCCCGGGCAAGGGAGATCATGATCAGCGAGGTCGACACACTTCCCGTTACCATGACGGTCGGGGAAGCATGCGATTTCTTCGCCTCACGGCCGAAGACCCGCCGGATCTATCCGGTCGTCGATGCGGCAGGCAAGTTGACTGGCATCGTATCGAGGGCGGATATCCTGCTCTGGCAGGGAAAACCTGATATCGCGGCCCACACGCTTGGTGAAACCGTCACAGATGATTCCGTTCCCGTCGGGCATCCTGACGATACTGTCGCCTTCATTGCCGATTTGATGCTGTCGACGGACAATGGGCGTATTCCGATCGTCAATCCGGCATCGGGCAGACTGTGCGGCTTGATCGCGCGCAAGGATCTGCTGCGGCTGCGCAGTTCCCTGAGGTCCGCAGAACTGGACCGTCGGCCTTACCTCGCCGCAGGGCCCAGGAGCAGGTTGCAGTAGCGCGGCTTCTCCGCATCGCTGCCGCAACTGCCGCGCGTCGCATGATCAGGTCCCATGCGGCGCGCGCTTGCGTCTGCGGCCCTCAATGCAGCCCAAACAGGTTCAGCAGCTGTTCGCGATAGCGGACGAATTCCGGCGCGCTGCGGTCGCGCGGGCGCGGCAGATCGATGTCGATCAGGCGCGGCTCGGCGCCCTTTTCCCGCGGCAGAATGAGGATCCGGTCGGCGAGATAGATCGCCTCCTCGAGATCGTGCGTGACGAGAATGGTCGTCACATCCTCGTCGCGCCAGATCCGCGCGAGCTCCTGCTGCATGCCGATCTTAGTCATCGCGTCGAGCGCGCCGAGCGGTTCGTCGAGCAGCAGGATTTCCGGCTGCACGGCAAGCGCCCGGGCGATGCCGACGCGCTGTGCCATGCCGCCGGACAGTTGCCGGGGATAGGCCGCCTCGAACTGCTTCAGGCCGACGAGCTTAACGTAATGGCGCGCACGCGCCCTCGCCTGCTCGCGGGTCAGACCTCTCGTTTCCAGCCCGAAAGCGACGTTGCCGAGGACGTCAAGCCAGGGAAGAAGGCGCGGCTCCTGGAAGATGACGGCGCGTTCCGCGCCGACGCCGCGGATCGCCTTGCCGTCGACCAGCACCTCGCCGGTATCGGACTCCTCCAGGCCGGCCAGAACCCGAAGCAGGGTCGTCTTTCCCGAACCGCTGGCGCCGACGATCGCGAGGCTTTCGCCGGAGCGGATGTGAAGGTTGATATCTTTCAAAACCTGCAGATGGCTGCCGTTCAGCTTGTAGGATTTGGAGAGGTGACGGATCGTCACCTCTCCGCGGCGAATGTCCTGGGCGAGGCTCATTGCAGTTCCTCAGTTGCTTGCCGGCTTGGTATCGGCCGTATAGATGATGTCCTTGGCCGCCAGCTGCCCCTGCTTGAGCTTGCCTTCGCGAACCAAAACGTCGATCCAGAACTGGATGTCACGCTCGACCGGCAGGCCGCCGGCGCGGACGCCGTAGCCGCGGAAATACTGCGCGATATCAGGGTTCTCGCCGCGTTCGCTGAGCGCCTTTGCCAGGATCTTCTTGGTTTCCTCCGGATGTTCGCGGGCATAATCGAGCGCACGGGCCGACTGCGCGACAAAGATCTTCGCAGCCTCGGGATGCTGCTGAATGAAATCGCGGCGCAGGACCACGAAGCCGCCGGCGATGTCGCCGAGAACGTCGGTATCGTCGAAGACCGCGCGCAGGCCCCCATTCTTCAGCGCCGCACCCTCGAAGGTAGTCTGCCAGTAGCCGAAAGCGGCGATATCAACCTGCTTGGAGCGCAGCACCTGCTCGAGCTGCGGCCCGGGAACGACGACCTGGTTGGCGGAGTCGCTCGGCAGGCCGACCGAATGCAGGGCTTCACGGATGGTGTAATCGAGATGGGCGCCGAGCGTATTGACGGCGATACTCTTGCCGACAATGTCCTTGATCGTTTTGATCGGACTGTCTTCCAGCACGTAGAAAGTCGACTGCACCTCGTCATTGATGCCGTTCGATGGGTAGGCGGCGACGAAATCATTGCCGCCGATGATCGAATTCAAGACGGCTGAGGTGGCGGCGCTGCCAATCTCGACGTCCCCGGACGCAAGAGCGATGAGAGAGGCCGGGCCACCCTGGGCATAGCCGACATTCTCAAACGTGATGCCGGTGTCCTTGAAATAGCCGAGCGCGTCGGCGAGTTCATGGGCGGCAAGACCGCCTTGGCTCGCGAGGTAGCGCAGTTTCACCGTGTCGGTGGCGGCGGCCGGCGTGGCAAGACCGAGCGCGATCACGGCCGGCAGGAGAAGGTTGCGGGGATGGAAGGTCATGGAAAGTCCTTTCGGAAGGGGAAAATCTAAGGAAGAGATCAGGCGTTCGGCTGCGACCAGCGGCAGAGGCGGCGCTGCAGGAGAACGAGCAGGGCATTGGCGGCAAGCCCGAGGAAGGCGAGCAGCAGGATCGCCGCGAACATCAGCGGGATCTGGAAATTGTACTGGGCGTTCATCACCTGGAAGCCGATGCCCTTGTTGGCGCCGATCATCTCGGCAGCGATCAGCAGCAGAAGCGCAGTCGTCGCAGAAAGACGCAGGCCGACGAAGATCGCCGGGACGGATGCCGGCAGGATGACGCGGCTGAAGACGGTCAGCGGCCCGGCGCCATAGGTGCGCGCCATCTCGATGAGCTTCTTGTCCACTTCCTTGACGCCGCCGATGGTGGAGAGCAGCACCGGAAACAGAGTCGCCCAGAAGATGACGAAGATCTTGGAGGTTTCACCGAGCCCGAGCAGGAGGATGAAGACCGGATAGAGCGCCAGCGCCGAGGTCTGCCGGAAGAGCTGCAGGATCGGGTCGAGCGCCTGTTCGACCAAGCGAAACTGGCCCATGAACAGGCCGAGCGGAATGCCGACAACGACGGCAAAGGCAAAGGCGGTTCCGGATCGCTGCAGGCTGATGGCTATGTCATCGAGCAGCGCGCCATTGGCAAGATTGGTCCACAGAGCCGACAGGATCACGTTCAAGGGCGGGAAGACGGCGGGATTGATCCAGCCTCTGGTGCTCGACACCTGCCAGAGCACGAGGAAGCTGATGAGCAGACCGTAGCGCGGCAGAAACGCCGCGAGCACTCCGCGCATATGGGAGGCCAGAGGGGAACTATTGCTTTTGCTGCTTTTCAGCCGGCCGAAGCTTCTCGGGAGAGCTTGATTGATTTCGTAGGCCATGGGTTTCTCCTCACTCCGCTGCCTCAAGGACGGCGCGTCCGGCAGCCCAACGGTTTGTCGGGAAAGGCAGGCCGAGGTTTTCCCGAAGCGTCCTGCCTTCATAGACCGTGCGGAACAGGCCGCGACGCTGGAGTTCCGGGATAACGAGGTCGACGAAGTCGTCGAGCGCCGTCGGCAGCCAGGGCGGCAAAATGTTGAAGCCGTCGGCCGCTTCGTTTTCGAACCATGTCTGCAGCGTATCGGCGATCCGCTCTGCCGTGCCGACAATGGTGTAGTGCCCGCGGGCCGATGCGATCCACTGGTAGAGCTGGCGGATGGTGAAGTTGTTTTCGTCTGCGATCTGGCGGATGAGGGCCTGGCGGCTCTTCATGCCTTCGGTCGGCGGTGCAGGCGGAAGAGGCCCGTCGAGATCGTAACCGTGCAAGTCGAGCGTGCCGCCGGTGAGACCGTTGAGCAGGCCGATCCCGTCTTCTTCAAGGATGAGCGAGGTCAGGCGGTCATACTTCTCGCGTGCTTCCGCCTCGGTCCTGCCGACGAAGGCGGAGACGCCGGGCATGACCAGGATATGATCGGGATTACGGCCGAGGCCGCGGGCGCGCGCCTTGATGTCGCGGTAGAACTCCTGGGCGGTTTCGATATGCTGTTGGGCGGTGAAGATGACTTCGGCGGTTGCTGCGGCAAGTTCGCGGCCGTCCTCGGACTGTCCGGCCTGCACGATGACCGGATGGCCTTGCGGCGAGCGCGAGACGTTGAGCGGGCCGCGCACGCTGAAATGCTCGCCCCGGTGGTTGGTGTCGTGTAGCTTTGCCGGATCGAAGAAGACGCCTGTCTCCTTATCGCGGATGAACGCGTCATCCTCGAAGCTCTCCCAGAGTTTACGGACGACGTCGACATGCTCAGCGGCGCGGCGATATCGTTCGGCATGCGGCAGCTGCGTTTCACGGTTGAAGTTCTGCGCCGTGAGGTCACCCGTTGTGGTGACCACGTTCCAGCCGGCACGGCCGCCCGAGATCAGATCCAGCGAGGCGAACTTGCGGGCGGTTGTATAGGGCTCCTCATAGGTGGTCGATGAGGTCGCTATAAAGCCGAGATGCGTGGTGAGAGGCGCAAGAGCGGAGAACAAGGTGACGGGCTCGAAGCCGGCCACGCGGGCGTTGCCGCCTTCACGCGCTCCACCGAAACCGACGGCCAATCCATCGGCCAGAAAGTAGGCATCGAAGAGACCGCGTTCCGCCGTCAGGGCGAGTTGCTTGTGAAATTCGAAACTGGTCGCGCCGTCTACCGGCTGGTCGGGATGCCGCCACGATGCAACATGCTGTCCGCCGCCGGGAAGAAATGCCCCAAGCCTGATTTTCCGCGTCATTTGCGTCCTCTCCGTTCACCGGCGACAGCCCGTCTTGCCGAGGTATCTGTCGCTGAGGACATCAGAATACGTACTCTATAAATTTAATAGAGAAACTTTATTCCGTAGTTTCGGGAGAAGGGTGAATAGATTTGCGGGATTGGACTGAATCTCGAAATCAACGTCGAAGCGCGCGACAAGACATAGCCCGTCCCGCGGCGGCTCTTCGATGTGCACGAGCAGAGACTAGCGCGAGTGTATTATACTTAAGGAAGCATGTTGCTCGGCTCGAGTTCCCGCAGGAAGTGTCGCCGGCGATCAATTTGTGTCGTGTCTGAGTATCAGCCCCGCTTAGGCCGGGCCGGGGCATGCTCCAGGCCGGCGGCGGCCTTCTTCAGGCAATCGAGGTAGCGGACGCGGTTCGCGATACCGTCGTCGCGCGGGGTGACCAGGCAGAGCGTCGCGGCCGCATGGCCCTCCTCGCCCCGCACCGGCACGGCAAAACAATGGGTAAAGCTGTCGACGATGCTGTTGAACGTGAAGAGACCTTCTCGCTCGGCCTGGCGGACCTCAATGATGAAGCTTTGCGGATCGAGCCATTCGCCGTTCGGCAAACGAAAATCCTGCGATGGAATGAAGTTCAGGATTTCTTGATCCGACAGATGCGCGACGAGCAGACGTCCGGAGGCTGTCCACGGGATTGGAACCGACTGGCCGATATCCGTCGAAATACGGAATGGCCGTGCGCCTTCGCGCATGCGAACGACCGTATATTTGTTTCCGTCCAGCATGCAGAACTGCGCCGTCTCCCGTGTCTCGTCAGCGAGCTGTTCCAGCGCGGCCTCGCATTCGCGGGTGAAATCGAAATGGTTTTCATAGGCAGCGCCGAGGAAATAGAGCTTGCGGCCGAGATAGACGCGCCCCTCGCCGCCTGTGAATTCGAGAATGCCATTGCTCAGCAGCAGGTTGACGAGCTCGTAAACCGATGAGCGCGGGGCGCCGATCTGCGCTGCGATTTCATTCGGCTTCAAAGCCTGCCGTTTCTGGCGCAGGAAATCGAGGATTTCGAAGGCGCGGTCGAGCCCTCGGGCACGCTTGCCGATTGCTTCGACCTGAATTGCGTCCATTGCTGTCGATCCCAATTTCTGTTCGGCCAAGCTTTTCAAACCCTCTGCCGCATCTGTCAACCGATCCTGCTGTTCGCGGCCTGCGAAAATTTTTTTCATCCCCCTTGCGAGGCATAAAAATCGGCATAAGATCGGCGCGTCCGGTATTTAGATCACATGTACATTATATTGGACAAAAACAGATGGCAAGCGCTAACGCTGCCACACAAAAGGGGATCGACATGAAAAATTCTAAGAACAGCATTTCCGCATCGCGTCGCCGCCACCTTCTCGCCGGCGCTGCCGCTGCTGCCACCCTGCTCGTCTTTTCGCCCGGCACGGCCTCGGCCGCCGCCAATTGCATCAAAGGTGACAGGAAGGCGCCATACACGATCGGCTGGGCCAACATCTATTCGGTGCCGACCTGGATGAAACAGACCGAAGGCACGATCACGGCTGAAGTAGATGAGTTGAAGAAGGCAGGCCTGGTCAAAGACCTGAAGATTACGGATGCGCAGGGCAACGCCCAGACGCAGATCCAGCATATCCAGTCGATGATCGATGCCAATGTCGACGCCATCGTGGTGATCGCCGGTTCCTCCACCGCCCTCGACCGCGTCATCTCCGACGCCTGCGACAAGGGTATCGCGGTGGTGAATTTCGACAGCCTGGTCAATACCGACAAGGTGACGGCGAAGATCAACACCGATTCCAACGAATGGGGCGCGACGGCTGCCAAGTGGATGGTCAGCCAGCTCGGCGGCAAGGGCAAGATCATCGTCATGAACGGCCCTGCCGGCATTTCGGTGAGCGACGACCGCCGCAAGGGTGCCCAGCCGGTTCTCGATGCCAATCCAGGCATCCAGGTGATCACCGAGACCAATACGGAATATAATGTCGCGCCGGCACAGGAAGCGATGACAAGCCTGCTTTTCGCCAATCCGGAAATCGATGGCGTGCTGTCGCTCGGCGGCGCCTTGTCGGCCGGTTCCGTTCTCGCCTTCGAGCGTCAGGGCCGCGATCAGGTGCCGACGACAGGGGAAAATGCGCGCCAATTCCTCGAACTGTGGAAGGAGAAGGGGCTGAAGGGCTGGGCGACGATGCAGCCCAATTGGCTCGGCGCGCTTTCCGTCTATACCGCCGTCCAGGCGCTGCAAGGCAAGGATGTCCCTGCCTTCGTCAAGGTGCCGCTGCCGGTCATCGACGACAGCTCGATCGGCAGCTATCTCGCGCGCGCCGACAAGTTCCCGGCCGACGGCTATATCTACTCGGACTACGACAAGGCGCTCTTCGACAAGCTGCTGACCAAGTAATCCGCGTCTGGGGAACGTCGTCATGACGGAAGAAAACCCGCTGCTGGAAGCCCGGCAGGTGTTCAAGGGATTTTTCGGCAATCCGGTTTTGAGGGGCGTCGACATCACCCTTCTGCCGGGCAGGGTTCACGCCCTGCTCGGTGAAAACGGCGCCGGCAAGTCCACTCTGATCAACCTCCTGTCCGGCGCCCTCCAGCCCGACGGCGGGTCCATCCTTGTCGACGGGAAACCCGTCGGGCGTTTCAGCCCGGCGGCGGCCCGCAAAGCCGGTATCGCTGTGGTTCAGCAGGAGCTGAGCCTGACGGCCAGTCTCTCGATCGCCGAAAATATCGGGCTCGGCGCCTTTCCGCGCCGCTTCGGTCTCATCGATTACCGAGCGCTTCATCGCCTGGTGCAGGAGGTGTGCGGCATGGTGGGGCTCACCGAACCGCTCGACACGCCGGTCGCCGACCTCGCGCTCGGCCGCCGCCAGATGGTGGAGATTGCGAAGGCGCTGTTCCGCAAACCGCGCGTGCTGATCCTCGACGAGCCGACCTCGTCACTCTCGGCCCATGAAGCCGGCATCCTTGCTCGGCTGATCGAGACGCTTAAGGGTCGCGGCATCGCGCTCCTCTATATTTCCCACCGTCTCAACGAGGTGCAGGCGCTCTGCTCGCATGTCACAGTGCTGAAAGACGGCGGGGTCACTGCGGATCAGTCGCTCTCCGGCATCGACGGCGAAGGGTTGGTGCGTCTCATGGTTGGCCGCGAGACCGGCGACCTGTTCCCGCCGCGAGCGGCCACGGCGCCCGGTGTCATGCGCATCAGCGTCGAAGGTTTTTCCGCCGGCATGGTTCGCGACATCGCCTTCTCCGCCCGCGCCGGCGAGATCGTCGGCATCGGCGGGCTCGTGGGGCAAGGGCAGGAAGACCTGCTGCTTGGCCTCTACGGCGCCATTCCGGCCGCAGCCGCCCGAGCGGAAATATCCGGCAAACCTGGCCTGCCCGCTGATGTCGCCGAGGCGAATGCGGCAGGGATCGTCTATGTCCCGGCCGACCGCAAGCATGAGGGGCTGGTGCTGCCGCATTCCATCGCCTCCAATCTCATCCTGCCCTCGCTCGGGCGGCTCGCCGTCAAGGGCCTGCGCGACCGGCCGGCGGAAAACGGCTTGGTCGCCGATCTCGCGCACCGCCTGACGATCAAAGGTGATACGGCCCGCCCGGTACAGGCGCTTTCCGGCGGCAACCAGCAGAAGGTGGCGCTTGCCAAATGGCTGCCACTCGATCCTGCCGTTCTGCTGCTTAACGATCCCACCCGCGGCGTCGACATCGAGACCAAGCGGGAAATCTATCTCATGCTCCGCGCCTTCGCCGCCGAAGGGCGGCTCATCATCCTTGCCAGCTCCGATACGCCGGAACTCGTGCATCTCTGCGATCGTGTCGTGGTTCTGCGCGAAGGCCGCGTCGCGGCGGTGCTGTCGCAGGATGACATCAGCGAAGGAGCGATCGTCGGTGCGGCCATGGGCGTCACCGCCGCGGCGCAGGGAGAGGCGGCATGAACACCAATTCCTCATCCCGACTCTATCCCTCGATCCAGATGCGCCGCAATCGCGGCCTCTCCGGCCTCTATCTTGTCGTCGCGGCCTTTCTCATCCTCTATGCGATGCTCTTCCCGGGCATCCTTTCGATCGGCGGCTTCTCGAAATTCACGCAGAACTGGTTCCCGCTCGCACTCGTCACCATGGCCCAGGCGCTGCTCATGCTGAATGGCGGCATCACGCTGGCGATCGGTCCGCTCGTCAGCCTCGGCGCGGTCATCGCCGCGACGACGATGGAAGGGGCGCTCGGCGTGTCGGGCGGCATTCTCGCGGTCGCCGCCGCCGGCCTTGCGGTCGGCGCCGTCACCGGCGCCATCGTCACCTATCTGAGGCTTCCTGCGATCATCGTCACGCTCGCCGGCTCCTTCATCATCAGCGGTGTCGCACTCATTCTGCTGCCGCGGCCGGGTGGCACCGTTCCCGACTGGCTGTCGACGGTGCTGGCCGGCCACACGGCCGTTGCCTTTCTGATGCTCGTGGTGATCCTGGCGCTCTGGAAAGCCTTCCTGGCGACGCCGCTCGGTCTCGGCATCTATGCGGCCGGCGACAACCCGGTCGGGGCGTTCCGTTCCGGCGTTCCCGTCGAACGGGTGAAGGTCGCGGCTTTCGCGCTCTCCGGTCTGCTGGCTGCGCTGACCGGCCTCTTCGTCGCCGCGCAGACCGGCTCCGGCGATCCTGTCATCGGCACGCCCTTCACGCTAAACTCGATCGCTGCCGCCGTGCTCGGCGGCGTCGGCTTCCTCGGCGGCAAGGGCACGATGCGCGGTGCGATCTGCGGCAGCCTGCTGCTCTCGGTCATGATCAACGTCATGTTCTTCCTCGGCTTCCCGCCGGTGGCGCAATATGTTGCTCAAGGCTTGATCATCGTCGGCGCGGTTGCCGTTCCGGAACTTCTCGGCGCGTGGAGGGCAAGACGTTGAACATCGTCAGATCAGCATTCCGCAACCCGCCGCTCCTGACCTTTCTTCTGGTGGCGCTCGTCTGGATCGTCGCAAGCTTCACGCTGCGCGGCTTCGGCGCCTACGGCCATTTGCGCTACCTCCTCGAGCTCGCCGCCGTGATCGGCATCGTCGCCGCCGGGCAGACGCTGGTTATTCTGATGGGCGGCATCGACCTTTCCGTCGGCGCGGTCATCACGGTCACGGCGATCCTGTTGCCCCTGATTTCGCCGGCATGGGATCCGACCGGCCTTGCCGGCATCGCGGCGGCCCTCGCCATCGCCACCGGCATCGGCTTGATGAACGGCGCAGGTGCCACCTATCTCCGCGTCCCACCGATCATCATGACGCTTGCCATGGCGACCTTCCTGCAGGGCTTGCTCATCATCGTCGCCGGCGGCAGCGCCGTCACCGTCAGCAATCCCGCAGTCATCATGCTCGGGCAGGCGCGGCCGCTCGGCATTCCCTCGGGCATCATTCTGTGGGTCGCCGTCGCGGTCGTCGTCTTGCTGCTCGTCCACCGCATGCCGATCGGCGCGCGTTTCCTCGCGCTTGGAGCGAACCCGCTGGCCGCCCGGCTTTCCGGCGTCAGCGTCACGCGCAACACGGTGATCGCTCATACCCTGTCGGGCTTTTTCGCGGGGCTTACCGGCATTCTCGTGCTCGGCATGAACCGGCAAGGTTACGTCGGCATCGGCGATCCCTATCTGCTGACCTCGATCGCCGCCGTCGTGCTCGGCGGCACCTCGATTCTCGGCGGCCGCGGCACTTATGCCGGGACCATTCCGGGAGCGATCCTGCTTGTGACGGCGACGGCGCTGATCACCGTCGTCAACGCTTCGCCGGGCTGGCGGTCGATCATGTTCGGCACGCTGATCCTCGCCCTTCTGCTCGTTTCCGGCCGCGAGGCGCGCCGATGACGGGACGCTACGATGGGCCGGTGATCGACCCGCACCACCATCTCTGGGACCTCGGCCTGCAGCGTCATCCCTGGCTTCAGAAAGCGCGGGCATCAGGCGAAGAGATGGTGTTCGGGAGCTTGGCGCCGATCCTGCGCGACTATGGCATCGACGATTATCGCGCCGACGCCGCGCGCCAGAATGTGGTTGCGACCGTCCATGTCGAGGCCGGCTGGTCCGTCGCCTACCCGCTGGAGGAGAGCCGTTGGCTGGATGGGCTCGACCGCAGCTCCGGTGTGGCGCACCGTTATGTCGCTGGCATTACCCTCGACCGGCCGGACGCCCTGCGCCTGCTCGAGGCGGAAGCGGAACGTCCCAACGTCGTCGGCATCCGCGATATTCTGAGCTGGCATCCCGACGCGGCCAAGAGTTTTGCGTCGCGTCCGGATCGCATGAGCGATCCTGGCTGGCGGGCGGGTCTTGCCCATGTCACGCGGCTCGGGCTGGTCTTCGACCTGATGCTCTATCCCTGGCAGATGGCTGAAGCGCTCGAGCTCGTACAGGCTTTTCCGGCGACGCTTTTCGTACTCAACCACGGCGGAAGCCCTGCCGACAGGACGCAGGAGGGCATGGCGCTCTGGCGCTGCGGCCTGCGGGCGCTCGGCAGAGAGCCCAACGTGCGGCTCAAGATTTCCGATCTCGTCGCCTACGACAATGACTGGACACTCGAAAGCCTGCGGCCGGTGATCGAGCATTGCCTCGATTGTTTCGGGCCGGCACGCTCGATGTTTGCGAGCGATTTTCCGGTCGCCGGCTTGCACGCCTCTTTCGACGAGATCTATCAGGTGTTCCGCACGGTCGCCGCCGAGCTCTCCCTCGATGAGCAGCGCGCTTTGTTCTTTGCCACCGCCAACGACACCTATCACCTCGGCATCGCTGATCCGGCCGAGACCGGGAGAGGCGCCCATGTCTGATCTTCATGCCGCGAACGAAAACATGCTGATCGACGAGCGGATGCGCGGCTTTCCGCCAGACCATCCGCCGCTTTCGCCTGCTGCCATCGGTCAGCAGGGGTGGAAACCATATGACGGCAAGATGGCACTGCCACTGCTCTCGCTCGACCGGCAGGCCTTCGCCGGAAATGTCGAACTGATGATGGCCTTTGTGAAGAGCAATGGTGCCGAGATTGCACCGCACGCCAAAACGCCGATGTCGACGGCGCTGGCGGACATGCTTCGTTCGGCCGGCGCCTGGGGAACGACTGTCGCCGATATCCGCCAAGCCGCCGTGCTGCTTAGGGCGGGGCAGCGCCGCCTGATCCTTGCCAACGAGATTGGCGGGGCGGCCGCCGCCCGACGGCTCGCGGCGCTGCTTTCGGAATATTCCGACGCGGAAGTTCACGTCTTCGTGGATTCGACGGCGCTGGTCGAGGCTCTTGCCTCCGCCTGGCTGGAACGCGGAGATCTGCCACCGCTCGGCCTGATGGTGGAATTCGGCGCCGGCCGCGCCGGTCTTCGCAGCGCTGATGCTGGCGCGGCGATTCTCGATGCGATCCTTGCCGTGGAGACGCCGACCTTCCGGCTGACCGGCGTTGCCGCCTATGAGGGTGCGGCGGCGACCGCCGATCCGGAGGAGACCAGACTTCGCATCGACGCCCTGATGGCGATGACATCAGATTTCCTGCCGAAGCTGCGCGCCCGCATTGGAAGAGAGCGGCCGCTTCTCGTCACAGCAGGCGGTTCGGTGTTTTTCGACATCGTGGTTGCGCGGCTTTCAGCTGCCGTGGCCGCCGATCCCGCCTGCCGTCTCGTGCTGCGCAGCGGCGCGATCTTCTTTCATGATCATGGCGTCTATGAACGTGGCCTTGCCGGTCTCGATGCGCGCGGCGGCTTTCGCATCGGCGGCGAAATCGTTTCGGCGGCGGGGGGTTTCCGTCCGGCGCTCAGGGTCTGGGCCGAGGTCCTGTCGCGGCCGGAGCCAGGGCTTGCGATCTCAGGCATGGGCATGCGCGACGTGGCGATGGACCAGGACTTGCCGCGGCCCCTGGCGCTCTATCGCAATGGCGTGCACCTCGCCGATCTCGAAGGCGCGAGGGTTTTCCGCCTCAATGATCAGCACGCCTTCATGGCGCTTGCCGAGGACAGCGACGTCGCCGTGGGCGACGTCATCGAGTTCGGCATCTCACATCCCTGCACCTGCCTTGACCGGCATGCGATCCTTTATGGCCTCGATCCGGATCATTCGGTGACGGCGGCCTATCTGACCAGCTTCGGCTGAACTGTGACTGTAAAACAAAGAAAAGGAAAACCTGCATGATCCAGCGTTATCAGAAGGGCTCGCGCATGAGCCAGGCTGTCAGCTATGGCGGTCTCGTTTATATTGCCGGTCAGGTTGCGGATAATCGCAAGGCTGATATCGAGGAGCAGACCCGCGATGTGCTCGGCAAGATCGACGCCCTTTTGAAGGAAGCCGGGACCGATCGCTCGCGTCTCCTCGCCGTCAACGTCTTCCTGCCGGCGATCACCGATTTCGAGGCGATGAACGGCGTTTATGACGGCTGGATCGATGTCGAAAACCCGCCGGCCCGTGCCTGCACCGAAGCTCGCCTTGCCGACCCGGACCTGCGCGTCGAAATGACCGCGGTGGCGGCGCTGTAACTGCGCGGCGACCGCCCCGTACTGGAGGGACCATGCATAGCGGCCTCGTCAATCCGATCGACTTTTCGCGTGAGGGCCGGCAGGCAGGCCATCTCGCCATTCCCTATTCGATCGACCTTTCGCCCTATTATCAGATCCGCATTCCGATCCTTCGCCTCAAAAATGGCGAGGGGCCGTCCCTGCTCTTGATGGCCGGCAACCATGGCGACGAATATGAGGGCGAACTGCAGCTCGGACGGCTGATGCGCCTGCTTGACGTCGCTGCCATTAGTGGCGCCATCACCATCCTGCCGGTGGCGAACCTGCCTGCGGTGATGGCGGCCAAACGCTGCTCGCCCTTCGACGGCGGCAACCTCAACCGGGCCTTTCCCGGCGATCCCGCGGGGGTGCCGACGGCGCGTCTGGCGCATTTCCTCGAACACGAACTCTTCCCGCGCCATGACGTCATGCTCGACCTGCATTCGGGCGGCACGTCCATGGCGCACCTGCCCTGCACGCTGATCGAGCGGCAGGCCGATGCCGCCCGTTTCGAGCGGTCGGTCGCGCTGATGCGGGCAATGGGCGCATCGCATGCCTTCATCGCCGACAATGGCCCGGCGGCGCCGACATCGATGGGGGCTGCGGCTAGGGCCGGCATTATCGGTCTTTCCGGCGAGTTCGGCGGCGGCGGAACCGTGACGCCTGCGACGATGTCCTTCACTGCGGCGGCGATCGACCGGCTGCTTGTGGCGCTCGGCATTATCGGGCGTCCGGTCCTCTCCCGCGCTCCACTCGCGGAGCCCGGGCCGCTGCAGCTCCTGTCGCTATCCCGGCACAGCCAGGGCATCTATGCCGATCGCAGAGGCTGGTTCGAGCCGGCCGCAGCCCTTGGCGCCACCGTTTCGGTCGGCGATCTGGCCGGATGGTATCACGATTTGGAACGCCTTGAGCAGCCGGAGGAAGAGCTGCGCTTTGCCGAGGGCGGCATCGTCATTTCCCACCGGCTGCATTGCGACAGCCAGGCCGGCGATTGCCTGATCCAGGTCGCCGAACCGATTGCCGCTTAGCAAATCCCGTCGACCGCCGCCCTGACCCAGTCGAGACGTTTTGCCGGGATCAGGCCGTAATTGTAGAAGTTTACGCCGTCGGCGCCGGCTTCGACGGCCGCCTTGGTGCGGGCCGTCAGCACCGCGGCTTCACCGACCTCTGGATAGAAGACGCGCAGGCCGACGCCGAGGAATTTCTCCGTCCCGATCGCCGCCCGGCCGGCGCGGATGACATCGCCGATGGCATCCGGCGTCATGTCGTAGCAGCAGAGGATCGCCCCGTCGCAGGTCTTGCCGACGGCTGAGAGATCGACGCCGCCGAGCCAGCCGTCCTTCAGGTCGATCAGCACGATCCGGCTCGCCGGATCGGCCGCCGCCTTGATCTCGTCGATCAGGCTGATCACCGGTTCGCTGCGCCAGGCGAGATAGGCATGCAGATCGGGATGGTGGCGGAAGGCATCGATGCCGGCTGCCGGGAAATCCGGGAACTGCCGTTCCGGCACTGCCCGTTCGCAGAGTTCCGCAATGAAGCGCGCCGCCGATCGGCGCGCACCTTCGACCGGCACGGCGGCCTTCGCGGCGCGCGCTGTGCAATGGTCGCAGAAGCAGAGCGACAGCAGGAAATCGTCTTCGGCATTCAGGCCGACGCCATCCTTCTCGTGATGGTATTCATGCGCGAAGCCCATGAAGTTCGGGCTTTCGAGCTCCACCATGTCCGGCCGATAATTCACCGTGATGTCGCGGACAAGGGTGACGGCATAGGCGCGCGCCGCCGGGCTGGAGGGGCAGAGATTATAATAATTGCGATTGCCGAAGGCGTTTCGCGTCACGTGGTCAGGATGCAGCATGCCGAGACGGCTGTTGTGGAGGCAGACCGTCCAGCAGGAGACCCGCAGACCGGTTTCGTCGCGTCCCCTGGTCAGCGCCTCCAGCATGTCGCCGCGCTCGGTGACATTCCCCGCCATCAGCGGCCGGATCAGCCTGTCCTGCCACAGGCTCTCGTCTGGCCGGAAGTAGACCGTCCCGTCCTCGGGAAAATAGGCCTTCTGCTGCGGGCTGCGCGGCTGCAGGAAACGGCCGGCATGATAGGAGGTCGCCATGCTGATCGTGTTGAGACCGGCGCGATTGCGAAGCTCGGCGGCAATCACATCGAGCCCCTGGTCCTGGATATCCCAGGGGTAAGTCCACATGGAAAGGTGCATGGCGCGCTCCGCTCAAGTCTGTCCACTTTATAGAACATGTGTCCATAATAGTGTCCAGAGTGCCGTGCGCGCTCCAGCTTTTCGCCGCTCCTTGTCAAATCTCGACGACAAGGCCCTTGGCTTTCAGCACCGGCGCCAGATTGCTGACCTCGATGACCGATTTCCCCGCCTTGTAGGCGGTGATATAGCCGGCTTCGGCATCCTCGCGAGCCTGCGAAAGCCTTGCTGCTTCCTGCGCTTCCTGCCTGCGCACGACCACCAGGCCGTCAGCATCGCCGACGATGATGTCGCCGGGATTGATGGTTTCGCCGCCGACGATGATCGGGTCGTTCACCGCCGCGATGGTTTCCTTCACCGTGCCCTTGATGCAGACGCTGAGCGAGAAGACGGGGAAACCGAGTTCCCTGAGCTGCAGCGTGTCGCGCACGCCGGTATCGGTGACGAGTCCGCCGATGCCTTTGGCAAGGCAGGCATTGGCGAGCACATCGCCGAAGGACCCGGCTTCCTCGTACTCGCCCGCCGAGACGACGATGATATCGCCGGGCTTTGCGTAGTTTATGGCGAGCTGCAGCATGATGTTGTCGCGCGGCGCGCATTTGACCGTAAAGGCCGGACCACACAGTTTCATGCGGTAATCGACGGGCTTGAGGCGGGAGGAAAGCGCGCCGCGGCGGCCCTGGGCCTCGTGGATCGTTGCCGGCGAAAATTTGGAAACGGCTTCGATGGCGGCTTTGTCTGGCCGTTCGGGGATATCTTTTATATGGATCATGGATGCCTCACATCGTTGACCGACGGCGGGGCATGTCCCGCCGTCCGAATGCGTTTGGGAATGATCATCGGAGAATGCCGAGGCCGGCTGGCCTTACGGGATCGGCTCGAATTTCAGCTCGGAGAGCGGCACGACCTTGTCGGTGCGGGTCATCTTGTATTCGGTATTCGGGCCGAGCCATTTGTCCCAGATCTTGTTGATCTCGCCTGATGCGTCGAGCTTGTGCAGGATTTCGTTGATCTTGGCCGTCAGCTTCGGCTGATCCTTGGCCATGCCGATGCCGATCGGCTGATAGAGCATCGGCTCCTCGATCATCCGCATTTCCTTGCCCTTGCTCTTCGATTCATTGACGAACTTAGTCGTCGTCATGGTGTTGGCCACCATGCCGCGCGCCTTGCCCTGCTGAACGGCGAGATAGGCCGAGGCGGTATCCTGGAAGGTCAGCGGCTCGGACTTGTTGAGCTTGATCGACATTTCCGAGGTCGAGCCCTTGGTCGAGGCGATGCGCTGGCCGGCGTAATCGGCCTTCGACTTGCCGGCATCGTCGGCCGGCACGATCAGCATCTCCTTGGCGAGATAATAGGGATCGCTGAACTGGATCTGTTCGGCGCGGCTTAGCGTATAGGCAAGGTTGGCGACGGTGATGTCGACGCGGCCGAGCTTGACTTCGGGCACGCGGGCTTCGACCGAAACCGGCTTGATCTCGGCCTTGACGCCCAATTCCTTGGCGATGGCGCCGCAGAGGTCGACGTCGAAGCCGGCCATTTCGCGGGTCTTCGGATCGGGAGAGGCGAAGGGAGGAACGTCGGCGAACGTTGCGCAGCGCAAGGTCTTCGCCGACATGATGGTGTCGAGCTGATCGGCCTTTGCGGGCACGGCGGCCGCCATGCCGGCAAATGCGACCGTGAGGCTCAGGTATTTCCAGTTCATTGCTGTTCTCCTTTGTTTTTGATCGTTGGTATCAGTGCCTGAGATCAGCGAGGAAACGCTGAGCCCGGGGATGGCGCGGATTGCTGAAGAAGTCTTCGGGGGTCGCCGTTTCGATGATCTGGCCGGCATCGATGAACCAGATCCGGTCCGCGACCTCGCGCGCGAAACCCATTTCATGGGTGACGCAGAGCATGGTCATGCCTTCGGAAGCCAAACTCTTCATGACGGCGAGCACTTCGCCGACCATTTCCGGATCGAGCGCGCTCGTCGGCTCGTCGAACAGCATCACCGGCGGTTCCATCGCAAGCGCACGGGCGATCGCCACACGCTGCTGCTGGCCGCCCGACAACTGACCAGGATAGGCCCGGGCCTTGTCGGCAAGGCCGACCCGATCGAGCAGCTTGAGGGCTTTTTCATGCGCGATACCAGGCGCCACGCCTTGCACCCGGATGGGCGACATCGAGACGTTTTCGGCGACCGAAAGATGCGGAAACAGGTTGAAGTTCTGAAAAACGAAGCCGATCCGGCTGCGCATCGCGTTGAGTGCCTTCGCCCGCATCGAGGCGTGAATGTTCTGCCCGTCGAGCGTGATCGATCCGCTGTTGATCTCCTCGAGGCGATTGATCGTGCGGATCAGCGTCGATTTTCCCGAACCGGATGGACCGCAGATGACCACCACCTCGCCGCGCGCCACCTGCGCATCGATGTCCTTCAGGACGGGATAGTCGCCATAGCTCTTGCAGACTCGTGAAAGCTGGATCGTCTGCGATTCCTGCCTTGAAGCGGACATGGTCATAGCTGCTCCGATACGATTTTCGACGGCGTGACCACGGCGGCGGGGACGTTGAGGAGCCCCGCACGCCGCCGCGTGATGCGCCGCTCGAGGCGATTTGCGAAGTAGGTCAGCGTCCAGCAGATGGCGAAGTAGACGATCGCCAGGATGAGGAAGACCTGGAAAGGCTGCGTCAGCAGCTGATTGTTGACCTGGCTTGCGGCAAAGGTCAGGTCCGGCACGTTGATCACATAGCCGAGCGTTGTGTCCTTGATCGTCGAGACGAAGGTCGAGAGGATGCTCGGGATCATGTTGTAGAGCGCCTGCGGCAGGATGATGTAGCGCATGGCGCCCACGTAACTGTGGCCGAGCGCCCGCGACGCATCCATCTGGCCGGGTCCGAGGGCGACGATGCCGGCACGGACGACTTCGCTCAGGAACGCGCTCTGATAGACCACCAGCGTCGTCAGCATGGTGACGAAGCTCGGCACGTCGGCGCCGGTCAGCAGCGGCACCAGGAAATAGCTCCACAGGATGAGCATCAAGAGCGGCACGCCCCGGGTGAAATAAACAAGGGCGGTGACCGGCCAGCGCAGCAGTGGCGCTTTGGAGAGCCGCGCCATTGCAAACAGGATGCTGATCGGAAAAGCGAGAGCGATGCTGAGCGCCGAGAGGATCAGCGTATTGGCGAGCCCGCCGAGCGGTCCGTTCGGATATTGGCCGATCAGGAGCAGCAGCCAGTAGTCGCGGACGATGGCGATCATGTCGTGGATCATGCGCGCGCACTCCTGGCAGGATCCGCGCGCATCGACAGATAGGCGCCGATGCTCATGATCACGAGCGAGAAGAAGAGGTAGAGAACCGTGCCGATTAGGTAGATCTCGAAAGTGCGGAAGCTGAGGTTTTCGATTTCCTTGACGGCATGGGTCAGTTCCGACGCGCCGATGACGACGGCGAGGCTGCTGTTCTTGAACAGGGAGACACTGTGATTGATGAGCGGCGGCAGCGCGTTGCGCACGCCCTGCGGCATGATGACGAACCGCATCGCCGAGACGTAACCGTGGCCGAGAGCGCGGGCTGCCTCCATCTGGCCGGGACCAACCGAGCGCACGCCCGAACGAAGGTCTTCGCTGAAATAGGCTGCCTGGCAGAGCCCGAGCCCGATCACCGCGAAGATCGCCTCGGCATTGTGGCTTGCGAGCCAGGTCGCCACCCCGTTCGGCATCAGGGTGAAAATCCCGAAATACCACAGCATCAGCTGAACCAGGGTGGGGACGTTGCGGTGGTAGGATACGTAAGCGGCGACCAACGGATCGCCGAAGCGGAAGGGCGACAGGCGCACAGCCAGCAGCAGAAGTGCGAGCGCCATCGCCAGCGACCAGGACCCGGCATAGATGATGAAGGTCATCTCGATGCCATGCAGCAGCATGGCGGCATATTCGGGATTCCCCAGGATTGCCGAAAGGTCGAAGCCGCTCACGAGCCTGGCTCCCCGGATGGATCCGCCTTCGGCTGCGGCCTTGCGGTCTGCAGGCCGCCCATGACCTGCAGCGTGGGCGTGATCTCCATGTGTCCGATGTTGACGGCGACGGGCGCCGATATGGCGAAGGCGATCGCGTCGGCGATATCGGCCGCTTCAGGCAGTTCGAAACCGGCGATGAATTTTTCCCGGATGCTCGGATCATCGCCGTGGACGTGATTGAAAATATCAGTGGCGACCCGGCCGGGGCAGATTTCGGTGACCCGCACCCGCTTGCCGAACGCGTCGATGCGCAGCTGGTTGGACAGCATGCTCACGCCGGCCTTGGTGGCGTGATAGGAGGAGTTGCCGCCGAAATTATAAGCGCCGGCGATCGACGAGATGTTGATGACATGGCCGCGGTCGCGCGCCACCATGCCCGGCACGACGAGGCGGCAGATGTGCAGAACCGCCCGCAGATTGACGTCGACGATGAGATCGATATCGCCCTCGTCGGCTTCCAGGAACTTCTTCGGCCGGTCGACGCCGGCATTGTTGACGAGAATGTCGAACTCGACCCGACCTGCGAGTTCGGCCATCGCCTGACGGTCGGTCACATCGATAGCATGGGCAATGCAGCCCGTGCGTTCTGCCAATTGCTGCAGCGCTTTGGCGCTGCGGGCAACGGCATGGACCTCGATATTCTCCCGGCGAAGCCGCTCGACAACGGCTGCGCCGATTCCGGAGGATGCGCCGGTTACCAGTGCGGTCTTGTAGTCGGAGAATGGCATTGTCGTTCCCTTGTTGTTGATCGAGAGAGTAGCGAAGCTTTAACCCCTTGCCTAAGACCGATTATCTCTGGAGCAATAAGCAACAGTTATGGAGCAGGCGCGGCCTGCCGAAGAAGAGAAAGCGGCGATTTTGGTATCTCTCGCGGCCTCGCTTCAGGCCGTGTCGCGTTGCAAAAGCAATGCGCCTCTGCAAACATGCCATCCGCAGATCAGAATGGTACCCCGATCCCCATGGACATCAGACGCCTCAAATCTTTCATCGTGATCGTCGACAGCGGCAGCATCACGCGAGCGGCGGATCTTTTGCATATCGCCCAGCCGGCTCTGAGCCAGCAGCTCGCGGCGCTGGAGGAGCATTTCGGCCATAAGCTGCTGATCCGCAGCCAGCAGGGCGTCAGCATGACCGATGCCGGGCACGCGGTATATCGCCATGCCCAGATCATCCTTCGGCAGATGGAACAGGCGCAGGCCGATGCATCGGCGGCGGGCAATTCGCTTGCCGGGCGCGTCTCGGTCGGTCTCGTGCCGTTCAGCAGCGCGGCGACGCTTTCCGTCGACCTTTTGGCGGAAACCCGCAAACGGCATCCCGGCATTCTGCTGCACCTGACCGAAAGCGTTGGCCAGACCTACAGCCAGATGATCATGAACGGCCGGCTGGAAATGGCGCTTCTGCATGGAACCGGACCGATCAAGGGCGTGCGCTTCGAACCGATCCTCAGCGAAGAGTTTTTCCTGGTCGCCCATCGCGACTTTGCCATCGAAGCGGATGCGAAACCCGTTCCGGTCCACGCTCTCGACGGAATACCGCTGCTGCTGCCGCCGGCCTATAATTTCGTCCGCCGGGCGGTCGATACCGCCTTCAGCCGCACGCGCACCAATCTGAAGGTCGTGGCGGAAGTCGAAATCGTCCGCACGCTCGCCCGCGCGGTCGGTAGCGGCCTCGGCGCGACGATAATGCCGAAGGCGATTGCCGATCGCATCGTCTCGGAATCGAGCGAGCCGCTGATCTGCCGGCTCGTCTCGCCGCGTATCGATGAAACCCTGTCGCTCTGCGTTTCCGAGCAGAACCCGCTGTCGGAGCCGGCGCTTGCCGTTCGCGACATCCTTCTCGAGTTGACGGCGCGGCTGAAAGCTTGAGGTAGCTGCCGGTCAGCGCATATCCTTGCAGAACTGAGCGATGCGCGCGCAGCCTTCACTGAGTTTTTCCATGCTTGTCGCGTAGGAAATACGGAAGAAGGGGCTCATTCCGTAAGCCGCGCCTTGCACGGTCGCGACGCGATGTTCGTCCACCAGCGCCATGACGAAATCGATGTCGGTCTCGATCTTGCGCCCGCCCTTGCTGGTCCTGCCGATCAGCCCCGATATGTTGGGGTAGATATAGAAGGCGCCGTCGGGCCGGTGACAGCGCAGCCCTTCCACCTCCGACAATTTGTCGAGGACGAAGTCGCGTCTTTCCTTGTAGATCGCCGCACGCTCCTTCAGGAGGTCCTGAGGTCCGTCGAGTGCCGCGGTTGCCGCCGCCTGGGTAAGCGTCGCGATGCCGCCGCCATTCTGGCCGTTGACGTTGCTGACAGCCGAGATCAGCTCTTTCGGCCCGGCGCAAAAGCCGAGCCGCCAGCCGGTCATCGCGTAAGCCTTGGAGACGCCGTTCATCGTCAGGACGCGATCGTACAGTCTCGGCTCGACTTCCGCGATCGTGCAGAACTGGAAGTCGTCATAGACGAGGTGCTCGTAGATGTCGTCGGTCATGATCCAGACGTTGGGGTGTCGCAGCATGACCTCGGCGATGGCGGCCATCTCCGCCCGGGAGCAGGCTGCTCCGGTCGGATTGTTCGGGAAATTTAGGAAGAGCCATTTGGTGCGCGGCGTGATCGCCGCCTCCAGATCCTCCGGGCGAAGCTTGAAGCCGGTCTGCTCGTGGCAGGGGACGGCAACCGGCACGCCGCCGGCGAATTTGACGATGTCGGCATAGCTGACCCAGGAGGGCGTCGGGATGACGACCTCGTCGCCCGGATTGCAGGTCGCCAGCATGGAGTTAAAGATCACCTGCTTGCCGCCGCCGGAGACGACGATCTGGCTGGCATCATAGTCGAGATTGTTGTCGCGCTTGAACTTTTTGATGATGGCGGATTTGAGCGCCGGCGTGCCGTCCATCGGTGGATATTTCGTATCGCCGGTAAGCGCTGCCGCATGGGCCGCCTCGATCGCGTGCGCCGGAGTGGGGAAATCCGGCTCGCCGGAGGAGAGGCTGACGACCTTGATCCCTTTGGCGGCCAACTCGCGGGCGCGCTGGGTCATGGCGGCGGATGCTGAAATGGAGACGTTTTTCAGGCGGTCGGCGATGACGGACATCGGTATGGTCCTTCGATGAGGGATTGAGACGAGAGACCGCCCGCAGGCGATCGGGATTGCGTTATTCAGCGAGTTCGGCGGCAGGTGCGAGGGTGGCGCCCGTGGCTTCGATTTCACCGCGCACGATGCCGGCAAGCTCGAGGGCGCCCGGCGTGTCGCTGTGAACGAGGATGGAGCGCGCCGGCATGGCGATTACGCCGCCGTCAATCGTCTCGACGCTGCCGTCGAGGAGGAATTTCCGCACACGGGCGCGTACGGCGGCTTCGTCCTTGATGACGGCACCCGGCAGTCCGCGCGCTACAAGCCTGCCGCCGGCGTCATAGGCCCGATCCGCGAGGAAAAGCGCCAGCGTTTTGAGGCGCGCGCGTTTCGCCGCCTGCTCGATCTCGCTGCCTGACGTGACGAAGACGACGAGACTGGGATCGACGGTTTCGATCGCATCCATCATCAGGTCAGCGAGGACAGGGTCGCGGTTGACCATATTGCCCATGGCGGCATGGAAGCTGATATGAGAGACGGTGACCTGCTCGACTTTGGCGATCGCCATCAGCGCACCGAGTTGGTAGAGCATCTGCTGGCGAAGCTCGTCCGCCTGGAAGGGTATTTCACGCCGGCCGAAGCCCAGCCGGTCGGGCAGGCCGGGATGGGCGCCGATGCCGACGCCATTCTGTTTTGCCAGCCGTACCATACGCCCCATCGTTTCGGGGTCGCCGCCGTGGAAACCGCAAGCGATATTGGCCGAGGAGACGATTTTCATCATCGCTTCGTCATCGCACAGCCGGTAGGGACCAAATCCTTCGCCCATGTCGGAATTTAGATCGATCTTCATCCGTTCCTCCTTTTGCCTCCCTTAGGCCATCGCCTTCAGGGCACGCTTGACCATCCCGGATGTCAGCCTGACATCCTCGACATAGCGGGTGACGGCCTGTTCGATCGCGCGCGCTTCCGCATGCGTCGAGCGGACGAATTTCAGGCGGGCGCCGATGCGAGCCTGACCGAGCCGCCAGAGGTCGCATTCGATCACGCCGGCGATCTTCGGATAGCCGCCGGCGGTATTCGCATCGCTCATCTGCACGATCGGTTCGCCGCCGGGCGGAACCTGGATCACGCCGGGCACGACGCCATGAGAGCGCATCTCGATGGTGGCGGTCGGCGTGATCGGCTCGCCGGAGAGGCGGTAGCCCGTGCGGTCGCTGCGCGAGGAAATCCGCCAGATCTGGCTCCAGAAGGCTTCACCGTCTCCGGCGAAAAGACCATGCTCGCCGGCAGGCAGGGCGCGGATCGGCAGCACGCCATCGACGGGCGCCGGGAAGACCTCATGCAGTGCCACGGCCGGCTCGATGACGGCGAGGCCCGGCAGCATGGCAATCTCCAAGTCCTCGCCGACCGCGATCCGATCGCCCTTCGCCAGCGGCCGGCCGGCATTACCGCCGAAGCCGCCGCGCAGCGACGTGCTTCGCGACCCCATGACGACGGGAATGTCCAGCCCGCCCCCGACCGAAATATAGGCGCGCGCCAGCCGCGGGGGCTGCTTCAATTCGAGAACCTGTCCGGGCTCTGCCACATAGGCGCACCAGGGAATGAGTTCCGATCCATTAAGGTGAGGATTGCCGTCTGTACCGGTCACGGTAAAGACGGTGCGGCTCTCGAAACGCAGGCTGAACGGGAAGGTCTGCACCTCGATAACCGCGGCATTCTCGTCATTGCCGACGAGAATATTACCGATCCTGACCGCAAGCGGATCCATCGCGCCGCTCGCCGACACGCCGATATCACGATAGCCGGGGCGTCCCAGATCCTGCACCGTGTTGAAGGGCCCGCTTTCCAAGATCTCGATCATAGCTCGATCCTCGCTGGCAGGAACCGCACCGTGTCTCCGGGCGCCATCATGGCAGGGTTCGGCGCGGTCGGATCGAACATCTCAAGCGTCGCGAAGCCGATGGAATTCCAGCCATTGGGGCCGGTCAGCATGGCGACGCCGGTTTGCATGCCGCCGATGGTCACGCAGCCCTTCGACATCTTCAGCGACGGCACGGTCTTTCGCGGCATGTAGATGCGCGGATCGAGGCCATGCAGATAACCGAAACCCGGCGCGCTGCCCAAGGCGAAGACACGATACGTGGCTTCATGATGGATGCGGACGACCTCGTGATCGCTCAAGCCGGAGAGATCGCAAAGGGCCGGAAGATCGGTCGCATGTTCGCCGCCGTAATGGACGGGGACCTTAATGGTCTTGCCGTTGAGATCGATGCTCTGCGCATTCTCCCATGCCTCCAGCAGCCGGGCGACCACCGCATCGGGATCTTCGGGCGTCTCCTTGAAGATCACCAACAGATTGGTCATCCCGGGAATATTTTCGGCAAGGTCATCCCAACCCCTCACCGTCCGGGACAGCGCCCAGATCCGCCGCTGCGCGATGAGATTGAAATCGCCTGGCGCCTCCAGCAGGAAGGATCTAGCGCCGATCGAGGAAACGCGCGCCCGGCTTCGGGTGGCCGGAACGATTTCGCGTCGCGATGCAGGTCTGTTCGTCGTGGCGATCATGATGGCAGCTCGATTTCGAACAGAGGGTCACCGAAGCCGACCAGGTCGTCGGGCTCGACGAGCAGCCTGGTCAAGACACCGGAACGGCCGCCGCGAAGCGGAAGCAGCACATGCCCTACCCTGATGAAGCCGAGCACACTGGCATCGGATACAAAGCGCGGCAGAGTTTGAGGCGTGACGGCCGCGGGATGTTCGGCGCAGAAATGCCCTGCCATCGGCGCCTTCACGACTTCAGGTGCTGAGCCGGAAGCGCGGGGTGTGCGTTTCTGTCCGCTGATCCGGGCGCCGCCCTCCCGTGAAATGACGATACGAAGCTGCCCGTCCGGCCGGGAAATTTCGACGCCCGCCACTCTGGCGGCCGTCAGCGCGTCGGTGAGGAATGCGACGGTTGCGGGATCGCTGAAGTCGATGGCACTCATGCCGCCGTCCTCCGCAGCTTCAGCCACTGCTCGAGATAATGGATATCGGTCTCACCGCGCGCGAATGCGTGGTCCTCGAACAGGGCGCGCAGGAAGGGGATATTGGTGGCGATGCCCTCGATCTCGGTGCCGGCAAGCGCCTCGCACATTCTGGCCATTGCTTTGGGCCGCGTCGGCGCGTGGACGATCAACTTGGCGATCAGCGAATCGTAATAGGGCGACACCTTGTAACCGGGGTGAATATGGGTATCGACGCGGATGCCGGGCCCCTGCGGCAAAGCCAGATGCGTGACGACACCAGCCGACGGCAGGAAGGTGTCGGGATCTTCGGCGTTGATGCGGCATTCGAAAGAATGGCCTTCGCAGATCACCTCGCTTTGGATGAGGTTCAGAACCTCACCCTGGGCCGCCTTGATCTGCGCCTGAACGATATCGAGTCCGCTCGTCATTTCGGTGACGGGATGCTCGACCTGAAGCCGCGTGTTCATTTCGATGAAATAGAAAGCGCCGTTCTCATAGAGAAATTCGAAGGTTCCAACGCCCCGGTAGCCGATCTGCCGGCAGGCCTCGACGCAGGCCATGCCGACCGGCCGGATGATGTCGGGCGCGATTCCAGGCGCCGGCGCCTCCTCCACAACCTTCTGGTGGCGGCGCTGCATCGAGCAGTCCCGATGCCCCAGCCATACGGCATTGCCGTAGTCGTCGCAAAGAACCTGTATCTCGATATGGCGCGGATGCTGGAGGAACTTCTCCATATAGAGCGAGGGTGAGCCGAAAGCCTTGCGGGCTTCTTCCCGGGTCAGTGCGATTGCTTCATGCAACTGGTCGGCCTTCGGAACGACGCGCATGCCGCGCCCGCCGCCGCCGCCTGATGCCTTGATGATGACGGGATAGCCGATCTCCAGCGCGAGCCGCTCGACCGATGCGGGATCATCGGGCAGCGCCGTGTCCGGCCCGGGAACGCAAGGCACGCCAGCCGCCATCATCGCCCGCTTCGCCGCGATCTTATCGCCCATCGTTGCGATCGACGAAGCCGTCGGACCGATGAAGACCAGTCCTGCCTTTTCGACGGTGTCGGCGAATATCGCATTTTCCGACAGAAAACCGTAACCGGGATGAATGGCGTCCGCACCGGTCAGGCGCGCCGCGAGAAGAATGGCATCCTGATTGAGATAGCTCTTCGTCGCACTCGAAGGGCCGATGCAGAGAAACCTGTCCGCAGTTTTGCCATAGGGTGCTTGCCTGTCCGCCTCGGAGCAGATGGCGACCGTCTTGAGGCCGAGCTCGCGACAGGCGCGCTGGATCCGTGCTGCGATCTCGCCGCGATTGGCAATGAGGACAGTATCGAAGCGGCGCCCAGAGACAGCGGATTGTTGAGATGTTTCCGGCATCAGACAATCTCCGCCAGCAGGTCGCCGGTGTCGACCTCGCCCCCGTCTTTTTCGGTCAGGCGCATGATGCGCCCGGCCCGCGGTGCGGTGATCGTGTTGAAGACCTTCATCGCCTCGATGATGAAGAGCGTCTGCCCCTCCTCCACCACGTCTCCGATCGCGACAAATGGCGGTTCTCCGGGCGCCGGGGCCTTGTGCAGAACGCCGAAAACAGGCGCCGTCACCGCATGCGAGGTTTGCTCGACGCCCGAGGGCGCACTAGCGATCGGTCTCGGCTTTTGCTCGGGTTCGGCGACAGCCTCCTGGCCCGCCGCCGTTCGGAAAATCCGAACCGTCACGTCCTTTTCCGTCACGGTCAGCTCGGTAATGTTCGATCGTCCGACAAAATCGATCAGCGTCTTGATCTTCGAGAGGTCCATGTGCGTGCCCGGAATTTCAAAATTCCACCGCGCATAGCCGAAGTTTCAGATCGCCCGGTGTAGTGATTTCGTAGCACGACGGGCGGATTGATGGGGTCAGACGAAGTTTTGATGGAGCGCAGTCCGCGCTCTGTAAGCGATATCGCCGTACGTTCTTATGGCAGTCGACGCCTGCGCAAAGCGTTTTTGAAGGCGGCGCCTCCCCATCGCGCCTTTGTCACAGCCTATCTACCGGTCGCACCCGTTTGAAGGCGCGACTGGCAGACAGACTGCCAAGACAATGCTGGCCAATTGATCAACTCGGATTGAGATGATCTCTCAAGACTCAGACGATCAAAAATCCTTGTATGGCGCTCTTCTGGCCATTCAGTTTTATCACAACCCACAAGGGTGGGTCGGGTTTATCTTTGGTGGTATCGGTAGGTGGAGCGCCGAGCGCCGGCTTGGCGACGACTGGCCATACCTTGTCTGTGCTCGTAGCAGAGTCATCCCGAAGGACTTCGACGTCAACTCTGTCGCTGCCGTCCTGCTTGGTAGATACATATACATCCATCCCCTCACCGAAGCCGTGGCCTATGAGCGTGAACGGCGTTCGTGTGCGGAGCGGAGCTTGCACAGGCTTGGGGTCCAACCGGACAATTTGAAGAGTAGTTTTCGCGGGCATGTTAACCTCCCGGGTCCATCCCTATCCGTAAAATCAATCACCATCGCCCGATCTGCGAGGGATGAATCCACCTGATCTCGACATGACGCCGCCGGAGCGGGACAAGGCGCCGCCCGACCTGGACAATCCACCGCTCGCCATTCCTCGAGGATCTGTCGAGGCCTCAGCCGCGAGCAAGATTTGCTCTAGACTTCCCGTTTGGGCATCAAGCCTCATCGAGATATCGTCCTTCTCATAGATCCAAACCTTCATATCCCTGGCGAGAGCCCCGATTTGGGAGCCGAGACCTGTTCGTGCACTCGATCCTGGGGACCGAGACAACCTGTCGTATTCAATATCGCCATCGACATTCCGCGGAGGGGGATCGTCGGGATTCAGGCCGCTGCCGTGGACAACGAAGATAGCGGGTCGGCTCAATTCAACGAAAGTTCCCTCGAAAGAGAAAGCGTAGATTCGCGCGAGAGTCGCGTCGTCCGTGCTGAGTTGGCCCCTCAGAAAACCATTCGCGCCTAATGGATTTCCCATCAGCGGCTGATAAACGTCGCCTCGCAAAAGAAGGTCACTCAGTTCACGGCCGAAGAGATACACTGCTGATACGCCTAATAAGGTTTCATTGTCTGCCACGTCTGCCTCCATCTACCTGGTTATTGACCGATACCTGATCTCGACAGCAGAACTTTCTCGCGATAGCTCATCTTCGGAAGCTTCAGATGATCTCTCGGCAGCAAGATTCGCGCAGAGTGAAAATGGCTGTGATGCTCACCGCCCTTGAGGTGTGCGCCGGCATGCAGCTCGCCGATCGCTCGCCGCCCGAAGTTCCTGCTGATGATCCCGGCGAATTGGCCGCTACTTTCCTTCCGATCAACTGCAAGCATCGTTTCCGCGACGTCGCCGTAGTCCAGAAAATCGGGAGCAAGAGCCCACAAGGTTTCCGCCAGATACGTGCCGGCGATGTCTCGTGCATCGAGCAATGCTTCGACAAATCCATCCGGGTTCCGCGCAAAAGCGCGGTCGAAAGCGAGCTGTACCGGCGCCTCGGCAGCCGGGTCGAACTCGGCAATATCCGAGAGATCTTCGACGTTCCGGGAGATAAGGCCTCTCGCTACCAGGCTCTCGTGAAAAATATCGACGAGTATATCGAATATCGCACCGGTGAGTGGCTGGGAGAGCTCGTGTTCGTCCTTCCAGCCACGCGCGAATTCGGCCATCGTCCGTTTGTTGTTTGCCGAACGAATCTGACGATGCGGCGAGAATTCCGAAAAGCGCGCGAGGCGATTTGCCCGGTAAAGGTTGCCGCACGTCTCCTCGAGTACATTCTCGATCACCGACGGAAAATGCATGGCCGCGATCAGCGACACGCAGTCTGAGAAGGACTCCTGGAAGCCGAGATATTCCGGATACTCGGTGCCCGGGCGCGGTACCCCGAGGATGCTGAAGATGATCGCGTGCCCCACCTCATGGGCGATGACATCGAAATCCAGGCTGAAGGGAAGGATGCGCCCATCCTTCTCGAACTGGCTGCCGACTTCAAGGAAGCCGTAGCCGTACTGGGCATTGTCCCACTGTGGGAAAATGGAGATTTCCAACCGGTCATAGTGATCGCGAAAATGCCACGTAAGCGGCTGGCCGAGATAGCGCTCCCACACATCGAGTGTGAACCGTACGCAGCCGAAGACATGCGCGGCTTCGAAACCGGGCATCGAAGGTCGGAGATAGTCAAAATTGCCGCGCTCATCGGGATCGGCCGGCTCGAGGATTTTGCCGGTCCAAGGCGGAAGGGACATATAAGGCGTTCCGAGCGGGCCCCGGTTTACGCCATAGGGATAGATTTTGCCGACTGGTTCGACAACAAACATGCAATCGTCGGCCGGACCAGCGGTCAGGCTGCCCAACGGAGACGACACTTCGACAATCTCGGGACTTGATCGAGCATCTTCAAATGGAGGCTGCACAAAAAGTCTGAACCGGGTGCCCATTCGCTCCCCCCTCAAAAGACTTTCATGATTGCCAGTTTAAGTTGACATTCGGCGCTCGCGGCGGATTTATCAAGTAATGAAATAGTATTATTGGCTTATTCAGACAGTGAAACCAGTTTCAAATAGCGCGGGTGACTACGGATGGGATCGAGATCGGAATCATTCTTGAACCATAGCCGCATTTCGATGCCGACTTGCGGCATCCAGACTTCAAGCAAGTCTATCGCCCGATCGATCTCGCCAAGAAGTGCATAAGTGCAGGCGGCGTTGTACTGAATGTTTATATCGTCGGGATCCGTCGCCAGGGAGCGCGCCAACCATTCCAGCGCCGTGTCGCGAACACCAAGGAAGGCCAGCGCCGTCGCTCCCAGGCAGGCAACATTGGCATTCTCCGGATGGAGCCGCAGTTCCTCCTCCGCCCTTTTCAATGCGATCCTGGCATAGCTGCTGGCCTTATCTATTTGTCCGAGTGAACGTAAGACGTTCACAAGCATGATCGGTGCACCGTAGTCGGCAGGTTTGATTTCCATCGCCCGCTGAAAGTGCGTAGCCGCGAGTTCGAACTGACCTTCGGTGACGCAAAATTCGGCATAGTAGCGGTTCGCCTCGTGGCAATTGGCGTCGAGCGACAAAGCTTGCGCGAATGCGGAAACTGCCTCGGTGCGATTGCCGGCCACCGCCAATGCAAATCCCTTGGCCGCATAGGCCTCCGCCAGATTGGGATCGATAACGAGCGCCGTCGCCGTGTTTGCAAGAATATCCTCCACCGGAATTTCAGCTCCGAATTGAGACCGCAGGCGCGCATCGCAGACCGCGATGCCGGCATAGGCGCGGGCATAACCCGGATCCAGTTCGATGGCTCTGGCGAAGCTCTGCCTGGCCATCAAATGGTTGGAGCGTGAGGCAATATGGTAGTATTCGCGCCCCCGGAGGAAATGCGTGTAGGCCTCAACGCTCTCTGTCGGCGCCTGCTCGATTGCCCTCTTCTCCTCCGGCAGCAGCTTGACCTTGAGCTGCCCGACGATTGCCTTTACGATCTCGTCCTGCATTTCGAAAATGTCCGTCAGGTCGCGGTCGTAACGCGCGGCCCAGACATGGCCGTCGCTGGCTGCTTCAATCAATTCCGCATTGATCCGGACCTGATTGCCTGCCTTGCGGACGCTGCCCTCCACAATATAGGCAACGCCGAGTTCCGCAGCGATACGTTGCAGGTTTTCGCTCCGGCCCTTCCATGTAAAGACGGTGTTGCGGCTTAGCACGAACAGGCCTGAAACATTCGACAGATCAGTGATGAGATCTTCGGTGATGCCGTCGCTGAAGAAATCCTGCTCGGGATCGTTGCTGATGTTGGCGAATGGCAGAACTGCAACCGACGGCTTGTTGACCGGCGCCCGTGTGTGTCCGCCTGCGGTAAGCGGGACCTCTTCACTGGAGGGGGCATTGCCCCAATCGGCAAAATAGACATGGACCGGTCGGGATATATTCTTGACGGTCATGGCGCCCTGGTCTGCGAAACCGAGGTCGAGCTTGTTGGCGACTTCGTGGCGCACGGCCGCCGAACAGGCAATACCGCCGGGGGCTGCAAGAGCCTGCAGCCGGACCGCGACATTAATGCCGTCCCCATGAAAGTCATCCTCGTCGAAAACGATGTCGCCGAGATTCAAGCCGATGCGGAACGCAAAGTGCCTGTCCCCCGGAATCCCTATGTTGCGCTCCAGCATGCCGCGCTGGATTTCGACAGCGCAGCGTGCCGCACTCAGCACGCTGCCGAACTCGACCAGGAAACCATCGCCCATGACCTTGATTATATGTCCGCCATGGATTGCGACAGCAGGATCGAAGAGCTCTCGGCGATGCTGACGAAGGGCGTTGAGCGTCTCCTCTTCGTTGGCTTCCAGGAGGCGGCTATAGCCTACCACATCGGCAGCCAGAATAGCCGCCAGCCGACGTTCAACAAACTCTGCGCACATGCCCGTCTCCCAACGCGCTGGTGGCAATACTATTCAGTTCAAGAAGCTAGCCAGTAATGTTGCCGGACGATTGTATTACTGACAACTAAAATCTCCCTCTCGGCTGTAAGAACCGCCGGAGCCACTTGAGAATTTGAGTGGAACTTCAGAATTGATGGTGCGGCCCCTCATCAGGGGGGCGCCGATTCCGGCGCGTCAAGTCTTTGCAACGGCGATGCTCTCCCGCAGGATAAGCCTGCTGCGGATGACGGTGCGCAGCGTTGCCGGGTTATGCGCCCGGCCAATGGCGTCGAGCAGAAGTTCCACCGCCGCGCGGCCCATCTCTTCCACGGGCTGCTCGATCGTCGAGAGTGGCGGCGCGGAGAATTCGCAGACCGGAGAGCCGTCGAAGGAAACAACGGACAGATCATCGGGAATACGCAAGCCTACACGCTTGATGCGACTGATGAATGAAATGGCCATGTCATCGCTCGTGGCGATAACCGCCGTCGGTTTCTCGGCCAGCTTCGTGAAATCATCCGCCGCCTGAACGCCGATGTCGAAGCCGTGCTGATAATCGAGGCGACCGCCCGAGCGACGCACCGCCTGCCGCGGCAAGCCGGCTGCATCGAGCGCCTCGAGCACGCCGCCATAGCGCTCGACATCGTGATAATTGCCTTCAGGGCCTGCAAGATAGAAAAACCGCCGATGCCCCAGACGAACGAGCTCGGCCGTGACGTCGCGCACAGCCTCGCGATCGTTGGTAACGACGCTCTGCAGGCCCGCATCGCTCATGTCGAGCAGCATCGACACGATGGGCAGGCCGGAATTTGCCAGCGAACGCCCGTCGACCTCCGGAAGCTTCGACGACAGAATAATGGCGCCGCGCACGCTGCCGCCGAAGGCGAGATCGAGAATGTGCCGCTCGGAGGCCTCGTCGCGATCAAGGTTGGCGATCATCAGATTATAGCCGCCCTGGATCAGCGTTTTGTTGATGCTCTGCAGGACCTGAGGAATGATCTGGGAGACGCCATAATAAAGCGATCCTGGCAGGATGATCATGATGATGTTGGATTTTCCGATCCTCAGTCCGCGCGCCATCGCGTTCGGCGTGTAGCCGAGTTGCCTGGCGGCCGCATTGATCTTGGTGCGGGTCTTCTCGTTGACCCGTCCGGGATTGGCAAGCGCCCGGCTGACCGTCGATATCGCGACACCGGCGAGCCGCGCAACGTCAGCCATCAGCGCCCCGGACGGCTCCTCTCCCGCCACATCTTTGTTTTTATTCACCTTTAATTACGTCTCCGGGATGCTTCGATTTGCAATTCTAAGGCAGGTGACGGTTTATAGCAAACGTTTGCCAAAAATTGCTTGCTAAAAAAACCAGCTTGGCTATCATCTAAGTATGGCAAACGATTGCCATTTTTAATACGTTGAAAATGCACAACTTATTGAATGCGGAGCCGCTGTTTCGCATGCAGGCGGGTCGTGCCCGTGAGAATGGATAGGTTATGGCCAGTGACGACAGACTACGCTTCGGCGTTGATCTTGTGACGTTCTTCCATCCCGGCTTCTGGGGCGTCGACAGCCATGATGCGATTGTCGGCCGTGCACGCGCCGCGCCGCGCGCCTTCTGGGACAAGATCCTCGACAGCGTCCAGGCTTCCGGCGTCACCGGCGTCGAGTTGACCTTCTCACCCTTCAACTGGCAGGACGCTATCAAGACCTATGGTTCGATCGATGGGTTTGCCGCCGAACTGGCAAGGCGCGGACTGACGCTTTGCAGCGGATTCTTCGCAGAGCTCGAGGCAGCGGGAGACTTTACCGCCCCTGAAGCCCAGCGCGCGCTGATCGACAAGGCGGAACGATATGCCGATTTCCTGAAAGCCTGCGGCAGCGACATCATGGTGATTGGCGCCCCGTTACGCCAAACTCTCGGCGCCCAGCCGGTGCAGTTCCACGATTTCGACCGTGCCAAGGCAATCGCCGATTTCCTCAATCGGCTTGGCGCGACCCTCCATGCCAGAGGCGTCCGGCTCGCGCTGCACACGGAGGCGCACTCGATCTTTGCCGCCGCGCGCGACGTCGACCTGATGATGCTGCTGACCGATCCGGCCTATGTGCATATGTGCCCGGACACCGCCCATATCATCGTTGCCGGCTCCGACCCCGTCCAGTTGGTTGACCGTCATCACGAGCGCATGATCATCGCCCACTGGAAGGATGCGGTCGGCCCGATGCCAGCCGATACCCCGATCGACAAGCAGATCCATGAACGCCACCAGCCCTATTTCTGCGGCTTTGGCCTCGGACGCGTCGACTGGCCGGCCTGGATCCGGCTGTTGCGCGACAAGGCCTATGAAGGCTGGGCAATCCTCGAACTCGATGCCGCGCCCGATCCCGTCCGCGACATCGCCAACGGGCTCACGCTCGTCCGGCAGGCGCTCCTGCCGATTTATCGCTGAGATCATTCCGAAGACGACAAACGCCCCGCCAAGAGGGCATTTTCAAGAGGTGGAACAATGAAGACCATGATGAAGCTCTTTCTTGCCGGTGTGGCTTTCGCCGGTCCCATCGCCGCGGCGCATGCCGAGGACAAGCCGACGATCGAGATCATGTCGTCCTGGACGTCGGGCGGCGAAGCGGCAGCCTTGAACGTCATCAAGACGGAATTCGAAAAGCGCGGCGGCATCTGGAAGGATTCCTCCATTGCCGGCTTCGGCGCTGCCGATGCCGCCTTCCAGAACCGCATCGTCGCCGGCGACGCGCCCGGCGCCAAACAGGGCGTCATCGGTCTTGCTGCCGCCGATTTCGTCAGCCAGGGTCTTTTCAACCCGATCGACGACGTTGCTGCCGCCGGCAAATGGGCCGACGTCTTGCCGAAATCGATCAGCGCTCTCATTTCCTATGATGGCAAGGTCTATCTCGCGCCGACCGGCGCCCATGGCGAAAGCTGGGTCTTCTATTCCAAGGAGGCCTTCGACAAGGCCAGTATTGCGCAGGAACCGAAGAGCTGGGACGAGTTTTTCGCTGATCTCGACAAGCTGAAGGCCGCCGGCCTTATCCCGGTCGCCTGGGGCGGCCAGCCCTGGCAGCAGACCAAGGTCTTCAACATGATCCTGCTCTCGCAGGTGGGGAGCGACGGCTTTCTGAAGATCTATGCAGACAAGGACAAGAGCGAGGCATCCGTCGACGGCGTAAAGAAGACTCTCGAAATCCTTGGCAAGCTGCGCGGTTATGTCGACGCGGGTGCGGCGGGCCGCAACTGGAACGATGCGACAGCCATGCTGATCACCGCCAAAGCCGGCGTGCAGTTCATGGGCGATTGGGCCAAGGGCGAATTCACCGTTGCCGGCAAAGAGCCTGGCAAGGATTATGGCTGCATGATCGCTCCCGAATCCAGAGGCATGGTCTATATCGCCGACTCCCTGTGGTTCCCGAAAACCGGCAATGCCCAGGCCGACAAGGCGCAGAAGCTTCTCGCCGAAGTCGTCATGGACCCGGCGATCCAGGTCGAATTCGCCCTTAAGAAGGGCTCTATCCCGATGCGCTCCGACGTCGACAAGTCTAAACTCGACGTCTGCGCGCAGAAGGGCGTCGAGCTGATGAGCGCCGGCGCGATCGTGCCCGATCAGGCGATCGTGCTCACGCCGCAGCAGGTCGGTTCGCTCGACGATTTCGTCGACGAATATTGGAGCGGCGGCTCGAACGACGCGGCGGCTGCGGCCGAGAATTTCTTCGCCATCTTCGAGTAGGATCGTGTCCGTGGCGTCGGACTGTCTCCGACGCCACGGCTTCCGCGCTGCGTGCTCCGCGGCGGCGCGTGTTCCGCTTTCCATCCGACAACGAGCTGGCCGATGTCCGTCAAACGCAAGCGCAATCTTTCCGCGATCATCGCCCTCTTGCCGACATGGTTTGCCGCGGTCGTGGTCTTCATCGGCACCATGGGCTGGTCGATAAGGCTGTCCTTCACCAATTCCACGCTCTTTCCGTCTTCGACCTATATCGGCTTCGCGCAATATTCGAAGCTCTTCGCCTCGGCCAAATGGCTGGCCTCACTGCAAAACGTCTTGATCTTCGGCGTCCTCTATGTCGCGGGCTGTCTGGTGCTCGGCTTTCTTCTGGCCGCCGCACTCGACCGCAAGATCCGTTTCGAAAGCGCCTTCAGGACGATCTTCCTCTATCCCTACGCCATGTCCTTCGTGGTGACCGGGCTGATCTGGCAATGGATGCTCAATCCGACGCTCGGCATCCAGGCGAGCGTGCGTTCGCTCGGCTGGGAAAGCTTCGTCCTCGACTGGGTGGTCAATCGCGACATGGCGATCTATGCGCTGGTGCTCGCCGGCGTATGGCAGGGCGCGGGGCTGGTCATGGTCATTGCGCTTGCCGGCATACGCGGCATCGAGGCCGAGCAATGGAAAGCGGCGCGCGTCGACGGCATCCCCGTCTGGCGCATCTATGTCTCGATCATCCTGCCCCAGCTCGGGCCGGCACTCGCCGCTGCCGGCATGCTGCTCGCCATGGGCGTGATCAAGACCTACGACATCGTCGTCGCCATGACCAATGGCGGCCCCGGCAATGCCACCGAGGTGCCGGCGAAATTCATCATGGACAATTTGTTCGGGCGCCAGAATCTCGGCCTTGCCACAGCAGGCGCAACGGTGCTCGTCCTCAGCGTCATCATCGCGGTCGCGCCATTTCGCTATGCGATGCACATGCGCAACCGGGCGGAGGGAGCGGCGTGATGAACCAGCCTCACCCGAACGGGCCGAAGCCGGCGAGGATCACGGCGGGACGCATCGGCCTTTATACCTTCCTGGTCGCCGCCGCACTTTTCTTCCTTCTGCCGCTCTATACGATGGTCGTCACCTCGCTGAAGTCGATGGACGAAATCCGGCTCGGGCAGATCTTTGCCCTCCCCGCCACGCTCGATTTCTCCGCCTGGGTGACCGCCTGGTCGGGCGCCTGCATGGGAACCGTCTGCGTCGGCATTCGCAGCGGCTTCTGGAATTCGGTGGCGATCACCGTTCCCGCGGTCGCGATCTCGGTCTTCATCGGTGCCGTCAACGGCTATGCGCTGTCGCTCTGGCGGCCGCGCGGGGCAAATGCGCTCTTTGGCTTGTTAATGGCCGGCGGTCTCATCCCCTACCAGATCTTCCTCTATCCGATGGTTCGCGCCATGGCGAATATCGGCCTCTACAATTCACTCGCCGGCATCATTATCGTCCACGTCATCTTCGGCCTGCCGCTGGTGACACTGCTCTTCCGCAACTATTTCGTCAGCGTGCCGGAGGAGCTCTGCAAGGCGGCGCGCGTCGACGGCGCTGGCTTCTGGCGCATCTTCTTCGAAATCATGCTGCCGATCGCCGTGCCTATGGTCGTCGTAGTCTCCATGCTGCAGTTCACCGGCATCTGGAACGACTTCCTGCTCGGTCTCGTCTTCGCCGGGCGCGACAACCTGCCGATGACCGTGCAGCTCAACAACATCGTCAATACCACGATGGGCGAGCGCACCTACAATGTGAACATGGCGGCGACGATCCTCACCGCCATCCTCCCTCTCGCCATCTATTTCCTGTCCGGCCGCTGGTTCGTGCGCGGCATCGCGGCCGGCGCAGTCAAGGGGTAACGCTTCCATGCAATCCGCCGTCTCCGTCAAGGACCTGAAGATCGCCTATGGCCACCATACGGTGATCGAGAAGATGTCGATCGACGTCGCGCCCCGCGAGTTCCTGGTGCTGCTCGGCCCTTCCGGCTGCGGCAAGTCCACGCTTTTGAACGCTATTGCCGGCCTGCAGGACATTACGGCGGGCGAGGTGTGGATCTCCGGCAGGAACGTCAGCTGGGAGGAGCCGAAGGATCGCGGCATCGGCATGGTCTTCCAGTCCTACGCGCTCTATCCGCGCATGTCGGTGCGCAAGAATCTCTCCTTCGGGCTCCGTGTCGCCGGCCTGCCCAAGGCCGAGATCGAAGCGCGCGTCACGCGCACCGCCGCCCTCCTCCACCTCGATACGCTGCTCGATCGGCGCCCTGCCGAACTATCAGGCGGTCAGCGCCAGCGCGTCGCCATCGGCCGGGCGCTGGTGCGGGAAGTGGATGTGTTCCTCTTCGACGAACCGCTGTCAAATCTCGACGCCAAGCTGCGCAACGAATTGCGCGTCGAGATCAAAAAGCTGCATCAGAGCCTCGGCAATACCATGATCTATGTGACTCATGATCAGGTCGAAGCGCTGACGCTCGCCGATCGCATCGCCATCATGCGCGACGGCGTGATCCAGCAGCTCTCCTCGCCGGCGGAGATCTACCGCCGTCCGGCCAACCTCTTCGTCGCCGGCTTCATCGGTGCTCCGGCGATGAATTTCATCGAGGGCCGGATCGAACGCGACGGCGCCTCGCCGGTCTTCCGGAGCAACGGGCTCGTCGTCGATCTCTCGGGATATGCTTTCCGGGCCGCGACGGCGGAAGGGCCTGTTACGTTAGGAGTTCGCCCCGAGCACCTTGTGCTCGACGGGGCGGTAAGCGGGCTGCCCACCATTCCTGGCCGCGTTTCCGTCGTCGAGCCGATGGGATCGGATACCGTCGTCTGGTTCGACTGGACGGAGCAGAGCCTCTCGCTTCGTTTTATGGGCGACATCGACGTCAAGCCCGGCGATGCCGTGGCTCCGGGCCTAGATATCGCCAAGGCGTCGCTCTTCGCTGCCGATGGGTCGCGGCTTTGACGCACCATCCCTTTGCTTTCCCGCAATTTCGGATGCGCTTTGCGCTGCTTTGAGGAATTGCCCCAGGACAGGAATTGAAAAGACATGTCTGAGATCGTTTATGATGCGCTCGTGATCGGCTCCGGCGCGGCGGGTTCCTTCGCGGTCAAAGAGCTGACGGCCCAAGGGCTGTCGGTGCTGCTGCTTGAGGCCGGGCCGGCCGTCGGCCCCAGAGATTTCGACCCGGCGCGCAAGAAGGCGCCGGCAAGCAGCATCAATATCTGGGAGCGCGCACGCGCCACCCTGAAGGGCCAGCCGATCCAGGCGCGCGCGGCCTTCTTTACCGAACGTTTCAGCCACTTCTTCGTCAACGACCGCAAGAACCCTTATACGACGCCGAAAGGCGAGCCATTTCTCTGGATTCGCGGCCGTCAGGGCGGCGGACGTCTGCACAGTTTCGGCCGCGTGCTGCTGCGCTGGACCGACGATGATTTCAAAATCCGATCGCGTACCGGAAAGGGCGTGGACTGGCCGGTTTCCTATGACGAGCTCACGCCGTTCTACGAAGAGGTGGAGGCCTATCTCGGGCTCTACGGCAACAAGGACGATGTGCCGACCTTGCCGGACGGCCTTTATGCGAAACCGGCCAACCTGACGCCGGCAGAACAGATCTTCAAGCAGGCTGTGGAAAGCCGTTGGCCGGAACGGCACGTCGTCTCCTGGCGTTATATCGCGCCGGACGCCGAACGCATGCCGCGACCGCTGCGGGATGCCAAGACGACCGGCCGGCTGAGCGTCCGCTATGACGCCGTCGTTCGCCGCATCACCACGGACGAAAAAACCGGCCGCGCCACCGGCGCGCAGTTTGTCGATCGCAATAGCGGAGAGGTGTCGACGGCGCGTGCCGCGACGGTGGTGCTCTCCGCCTCGCCGATCGAGAGCGTGCGGCTGCTGCTGAATTCGGCATCGGCAAGACATCCTCATGGGCTCGGAAACAGCTCGGGCGCACTCGGACGCTATTTCATGGATCAGCTTCCATGCCTCGCTTTCGGCTCCTTTTCCAAGGCGAAGGGTTGGGCTGTTGACGGTTCCGCTCCCGTCGATCCCTTCTACAATCCGTCCGGTGGGATCTTCATCCCGCGCTTCGGGGAGGGTGACGCCGCCCGCGGCGATTTCGACTATCAGGGCAGCATCGGCAGGGCGCCGGTTTCAGAGGAGACCGATGCGCGTCTCGCCTTCTTCGGCTTCGGCCGCATGCTGCCCTATGCCGACAACCGCATCACCCTGGATGGCAAGCGAAAGGATGCCTGGAACATTCCGGTGCCGCACATTCGCTGCGTCATACAGGAGGAGGAGCGGCGGCTGCTCCGCCGGCAGGAGGAGACGTTGATCGCCATGATCCGGGAGGTCGGCGGCGATCTCGAATGCATCGGCTCGCCCACCGGGCTCAAGGAGATGGGCAGGGGCGCCTTTCCCGACGCCGATGCCTTCAGCCGCTTCATGTTCCGCACATGGTTCCGCAAGACCATGTGCATGGGCGCGGCGATCCATGAAACCGGCGGTGCGCGCATGGGCGAAACTCCGGAAGCTTCCGTGCTCAATTCCTACAACCAGGTCTGGGATGCCCCGAACATCATCGTCACCGACGCCAGCGCCTTCCCGGGCAGCGGCATCGCCGGCACGACGCTCACCGTCATGGCGCTGACGATCCGCGCCTGCCGCTACCTCGTCGACCGCTACAGGACGGGACTGCTCTAGACACGCCTCCGCCTCGGTGCGACCGGGGTCGAAACGATCTCCGGCATACGGAATGATGAAAGAGGCGAACAAGTGAACGAGCTTGGGGTTATTCAACCGTCACACAAAGTTTGCAGTGACATGCTCCTTTCAAATGAGCAGGAAGGGAAAGCCCATGTCTAAAACACATCAGGACCAGCTCAGCCGGATAAAGGCCGAAATCGCTGACAGCTTCGATGAGGAGCTGGAAATGCAGATGGAGGAAGACCGGCTGGACGATCTGGTCGTCGAAGGAATGACCGAACCGGCGGAGCAGACGCTCGATCGAAAGATCTATTTCCGCGAGCTGTTCCGGCTGCAGCATGAGCTGGTGCGGCTGCAGGATTGGGTCCAATACAAGCAATTGAAAGTGGTCGTGCTCTTCGAAGGCCGGGATTCGGCCGGCAAGGGCGGCGCGATCAAGCGCGTGACCCAAAGGCTCAACCCGCGCGTCTGCCGAACCGTGGCACTGCCTGCGCCGACCGAACGGGAGCGCCATCAATGGTATTTCCAGCGTTATGTCCCGCATCTTCCCACCGCCGGCGAGATCGTGCTCTTCGATCGCAGCTGGTACAACCGCGCCGGCGTCGAGCGCGTGATGGGGTTCTGCACCCCTGACGAACTCGAGGAGTTCTTCCGCTCGGTGCCCGAATTCGAACGGATGCTCGTCCGTTCCGGCATCGTACTGATCAAATACTGGTTCTCGATCACCGACGAGGAACAGGAATTCCGCTTCAAGATGCGCATCCACGATCCGCTGAAGCAGTGGAAGCTTTCGCCGATGGACATGGAAAGCCGCGTCCACTGGGAGGAATATACCAAGGCCAAGGAAGAAATGTTGGCGCGCACACACACCAAGGAGGCGCCCTGGTGGGTGGTGCAGGCCGTCGACAAGAAGCGGGCGCGGCTGAACTGCATCGCCCATCTTCTCGACCAGATTCCCTATGAGGATGTCCCGAAGCCTGAGATTCAGCTGCCGGATCGTATCCGCCATGCCGACTACATCAGGGCGCCGGTTCCGCCTGAAATGCACGTACCGGAGCGATATTGAAAGCATAGCCGCAACAAGTCGGCTGCCGAAGCGTTGAAACCGAGACCGCATGGTCACTGGACCGTGCGGTCAATGCGTGTTTCCCAACGGCTGCATCGTGAAGTATAAAGACTGGGCGTCCCATCGGCCGATAATACGGAGATGACAGGAGGTTGGTCATGACGGGTTTTTGGAGATTAATCGTTCAGGAGATTGTGCTCTCCGCGATTCTGGCGGCCGGCGCTGTCCTCGGCCTTCCCAAGCTTACCGATCCGAACACTAGTGCCAATTATCCGTTGGCAATCGTGGTTTTTCTGGCGATGTCAGGGGCCCTGGTGGCTTATGAGCTTCTGACACGGAAGCCTTCCTGATGCTCTCGTTTGCCGGCCCGTTGGCGCAGCCAACAAGGTGCGGCCGACCTGCAGATTGCGCTACCACGTCCGGCAAGATCGCCACGCCGCGCGAGAACACGGCGTAACGATCGCACCACCGGCAGCCGTCAGGCCGCGATGTCAGCCATATGGTTCAGTTCCTCGACGGCATTATCCGGCAGCGCCAATCCGGCGGCGGCGAGATTCTCCCTGAGATGGCCGAGCGAGGCCGTGCCTGGGATCAACAGGATATTGGGTGCGCGGCGCAACAGCCAGGCGAGCGCCACCTGCATCGGCGTGGCGCTCAGGCGTGCGGCGACATTGGAGAGCGTGGACGATTGCAGCGGCGTAAATCCGCCGAGCGGAAAGAACGGTACATAGGCGGTGCCGTAACGGGCGAGATCGTCGATCAGCCGGTCGTCATTCCGATGCGCCAGATTGTACTGGTTTTGCACACAGATGATCTCGGTGATCCCGCGGCCCTGGGCGACCTGTTTCGGTGTGGCGTTGCTTAAGCCGACGTGACGGATCAGGCCCTGCCGCTGGAGATCGGCAAGCACGGTCAGAGGTGCTTCTATAGAGCCTTCGGCTGGGCCATGCACGTCGAACATGATCCTGAGGTTGACGACGTCAAGCACGTCAAGGCTGAGATTGCGGAGGTTGTCTTGGACGGCCTGGATCAGCTCATCGCGCGAAAAAGCCGGAATCCAGGACCCGTCCGTGCCGCGCCTTGCGCCGACCTTGGTGACGATGACGAGATCATCGCGATAGGGGTGGAGGGCTTCGCGGATGATCTGGTTGGTGATGTGCGGACCGTAGAAATCGCTGGTGTCGATGTGATTGACACCGCTTGCGACCGCCTCGCGCAGCACCGCAAGCGCGGCGTCATGATTCCTGGGCGGGCCGAACACGCCAGGCCCGGCGAGCTGCATGGCCCCATAGCCAAGTCGCCTCACCTTGTGGTCGCCGAGATTGAATGTGCCAGACTGATCTATGATGGACATGATTTCACTCCTTTGAATAGGAGGTCGAGCTTACGCCGTAGCGGCGCGTATGATAATTGGGTACAATGTGCACGGGCTGTGCGGAGTGGCGAACAGTGAAAGCAGACCTGAGTGATCTCAACGCCTTCGTCGCAGTGGCGCGGGCGGGTGGTTTTCGCGAGGCAGCGCGTGCCAGTGGCAGCAGCGCTTCCTTCTTGAGCGAAGCGGTGCGTCGCCTGGAGGCCGATCTCGACGTCAGGCTCTTCAATCGCACGACCCGTAGCGTCGTTACGACCGAAGCGGGCAAGGGTCTGCTGGAGCGGCTTGGCCCTGCTTTGACGGAGGTGGAGGCCGCGCTCGACGTGGTCAACCGTTTTCGCGACACGCCGGCTGGTTCGCTGCGGCTCAACGTTCCGGTCAGCGCTGCGCGCCTGGTGCTGCCCGCTATCGTCCCGCCATTCCTCGCCGCCTATCCCGACATTCGCATGGAGATCGTCGCCGATGAGAGCTTTGTCGACGTGCTCGCTGTCGGGTGTGATGCCGGCATCCGTTATGACGAGCGGCTGGAGCAGGATATGATCGCGATTCCGATCGGTCCGCGCCACCAGCGCTTTGCCACTGCGGCATCGCCTGCTTATCTCGACAGCCACGGGCGGCCGCAACATCCGAGTGAACTCCTCGATCATGCCTGCTTGCTGGGCCGTTTTGCCAGCGGTGCGCTGACGACCCCCTGGGAATATGAGCGGGACGGCGAGGTGGTGCGGATCGAACCGACCGGCCCATTGATCGTCAGGGTCGGCGGGGCGACCGATCTTTCCGTCGATGCGGCGATAGCGGGCACAGGAATCGTCTGCATTTTCGAAGATTGGCTGCGCCCGCATTTCGACAGCGGCGCACTTGAGCCCATCCTCGAGCCGTGGTGGCAGCGCTTTTCCGGACCGTTCCTCTATTATCCCGGCCGGCGCCTGGTGCCTGCGCCGCTCAGGGCATTCATCGACTTCGTCAAGGCATCGGCCAACCGGGCTTGATGTCCGTCGGCGAGCCTCCGCGCCTTTTGTCAGAGCGTGACCTCGGCATTGTCGCCCATATCCGGTTTGCTGTTTGTCACCGCTGCGGCCGCCATTTTGATATAGCTGATGATGGTGCCGGGGCTGTCCCAATATTCAGCCGAAGACGGGGTGACCTTGAGGATGCGGATGGAGGGATCGTCGGGATTGTCCCACCATGCCTTTGCCGGCGTTGCCCACAATTCACGGATCTTCTCGCGATCGTTCTGCACCTCGGCCGTCCCTGACACGGAAAGATATTTCTGCGCCTTGGTGTCGGCAAAGGCCAGGCAGACGTTCGGCCAGCGGGCGACCTCGTCGTCCTTGTGACTGGCGAGATCGGTCAGAAAATAGACCGCGTTTTCAAGTTGCGCGCTATAGGCGGACATCGGCCGGGCGCGCAGATTGTCGCCGTTGCGGGTCGTCAACATGCAGAACCCTATTCTGTCGATCAACTCCCATACCCGTGTCGCGTCATCCTGCTCGGCCATCGTCATCTCCATTTGTGCGAAAGACGGAGTAACCATCTGCTGGAGCCGATGTTCCCGTGGTTTACGTGGCCAATTCTCGGAAGGTGATCGAATAACGCAGTCGATCGACAGGCGGGATGGAATGCTCCCAGAGCGTTCTTGAGGCGCCGGCCAAGATATAGGCGGAGCCGGGTTCAAGCACGAGCGATCGCCGCTGCCACTTGTCGCCGTTCAGGCGCCTCAGCCTGAAGGTGCAGGACGAAAGCAGAGAGATGCCGATGACCCGGCCGAACACGAATTTATCCTTGTGCCAGCCGATCGGCGCGCCGGGTGCGTATTCCGTCACGAGAGCATGTTCGAACGCCTCCGGCATGATATCCGCGAAGCGTGCGGCGATCTCGCGAATGGGGAGCAGCCATGACGGTATTTCCTCTGTTTTTCTCATGCGCTGGCTCTCGAAGTCGTATCTCCAGCCGAAGGAGACGGTCCTGCGTTTGCCTTCGAACCCATGGAAGTCGAAGGCTTTGAACGGCAGGACAGGTATCGCTTCGAGGGCCGAGCTCTGCAGATCGGCAGGCACAAAATCCCGCGAATATCGGAAACCCTCGGGAAAGCCGTCGTCGGCCCCGCCAAAGAGATCCTTCTGTTCCATCATGGTCACCGCGTGTTCCTCAATGCACGCTCGGGGTTTCCATGACCATCGCGAAATCCTCCGCAACCAATTCGCTGACTGCTATGAGGATTTCCTCCCGTGAAAAGCCCGACGTCAGTGCGCGCTGGATCAGCTCCTGCAAATCCGGCTCCACGACATCGCGACAATCATCGAGGCGTTCCTCCGAAATGGTGAGGCTATTCAATTCGTCCATTGTCTATCCTTTCGGGAAATATAATCGCTGAGACCGGGGCAGGATTCTAACGCGCGGCCGTCCGCTTGCGTCCGACCAGCAGTCCTTCGCGCTGCATCTTCTTGCGTGCAGCCTTTCGCTGCCGGCTGATCGCCTGCGCTTTTTCCCGCACGCGGCGTTCGGACGGTTTTTCATAGGCGCGACGTTCCTTCATTTCGCGGAACAGCCCTTCGCGCTGCATTTTCTTCTTCAAGGCCCTGAGAGCCTGATCGACATTGTTGTCTCTGACGAGTACCTGCATGTCGAATCCTCCTTGTTGGATGATATGTCGACCGTCCTTTCAGCCGAACTGCGCGGCTTAGGCGCTGCGGCTAAAGAGGCAGTGAAATGCCCTTCAGCCCCCAGCAGTTTGAGGGGGCATGCCGCCCTTGCGCCTGCCGGCCCGCGACCGCCATTGCAGTCGCTGCGATCGTCGTTCGAAAGAAATCCTCTGCCGGCCGCAGCCGGCATCATTCGGTTGTTATTGGGATTGCTCATAGCGCGCCGGCTGGCGCCCACCACGATCCCTAGCCTTCGTCGACGAGTCGGCACCGCCTGAGTGTCCGATGGGATCGGGGTCGGCTTTAAAATAGGTGCCGGTGTCAAGGATTGCAATGGCGTGCAGGCACCATAAAGCAGCGCCAGAAAAGTGCTGTCGTAACGTGGTCGCCGCAGAGCTTCTTTCAAGTTTACCGCGTGTAAATTGGTCGAAATTGCTTCAAATTTGATTGAAGCGGAGAGCGTAATAGGAGTTTTACAAGCGGCCACACACGTTAAAGATGAATGTTAACCTTGCGTTAAATAACCCATTGACTTGTAGTATTAATAAGTTGTTAAAGGAGCGGCTCGCTAAGGTCAAATTGGCCCGCTGATAAACAATTTTAGGAGTAACTAATGGCTTCGCCGATTCACGCAACTGATGATAGTGCAACATTTCAAGAAACTGATGTAATTTCCGGAAATCTGCTTTCCAACGATTCGTCCGACAACGGCCACCTGTTTCTGCGCGCCTTTGACGGTGCGAGCGTTGGTGCCAAGGGCGGCATGAGCCAGGTCACCGAAATCCAGGGTGAGTACGGCACGTTCTTCGTCAAGCCGGACGGCAGCTATACCTATGTTCTGAGCGATGCAGCCAAGATCGGCTTCACCAACGGCGAGCTGCTCCAGGAGAAGGTATCGTACAAGATCTCCGACGGTAACGGTCACACCGATGTTGGCCTTTTCACGCTCAACATTCAGGGCGTCACCCAGGTCAAGCCGATTGCTGTCGACGACGTCTACAGCTTCACCGAAGGCAGCCCCATCGGCGGCAACGTTCTCGACAACGACATTGCCGGCGACAACGGCAAGATGTTCCTGCGTCAGTTCCTGACCAAGCAGGTAGACGCCAACAATGGCGCCGTTACCGATGTTCAGGGCACCTACGGTACGTTCCACGTCAAAGCCGATGGCTCCTTCACCTATGATCTGACGGCCGATCTGGATGCAGGCGTGACCTACACGGAAGTTCTGCGCTACTACAAGATCTCCGACGGCGAAGGCCATACGGACACTGCCAAGGTGACGCTCAACATCCTCGGCATGGACGCTCATCCCGACAGCGTCGGTGTTTGATCTGCAGCAATAGATCAGTGAGATAAGACGCCCGCCGCGCAATCGGCGGGCTTTTTTGTAGATGCGCCGCTCTGGGAGTAAGGGCTGGTAAATAATCCTTTTTAGCTAGTTCTTATAAATGAGAGGCAGGCGTAGTCTCGATGTTCGGAGGACACGCCCTTGACCGAACACATCGAACCTCAGCAAATCGAAACGGCCGATCTGACGAAAGTCTGGTCCGTAACCGAGTTCTGCGCTCGCCATCGGATAGATGTGGAGGAGCAGGCGTTGTTGCTCAAACTCTTCGGACCATTCGCGACAGCCTGCGAGTTACTCCATAATGCTAGGCGTGCGCCTCGATACCGATGAGTTTCTCGCTCGCCGACCGGCGATATTTCCCGCGTCCTTAGTTGATCTCGACTTCCCATCCCCGGGAACCGGCAGAAGCACCGCCTGATCGGGTGACGTTCGTTGTCGTGCTTCCGAGGGATTGGTGAGTTCCCATCCGCCGTCGCGCCGGCTGTGAGCTGGAGCGACCCTCCATGACCTCCCGGATCGGACAATCTCCTGAATTGCTCCTCACTCTCTGCACAAAATCTGCAATCCGGCGCGGCATCTTCCCGTCATGAGCAAAAAACGACATCCCGCCGCGCCTCACATCGCCTACCTTGCCGGATCGCCTGCGAAAGGAGGCGCCGCGCTGCTTGAATTCACAGTTTCGGCAGACGCCCGAACGGGCCTCATTTTCGTCCGTGACGACGGCAACGGTATTTCCGAGGCAAACCGCGACCGCATCTTTCCGCCATTCTTCTCGACCCGCCGTGAAGAGGGGGCACCGGCATGGGGCTCGGCATCGTCCATGCCATGCTGAGCTCTCACGGCGGCACGATCCGCCTTCGGCAGACGACCGGCGCCGGCGCTGAATTCGAAATTGCCATACCCTTGCTTTCCCAGCGTGGCTGAGGAGACCGCGCAGTCAGCTTTTCAGATAGCTGACGACGGCATCGGCGATCATTCCGCGATGGCGTTCGATGGCTTCACCGTCCGAGAGATTGCGTCGGAAGATCGTGCCGAACGTATAGCGGTTAGAGACGCGAAAGAAGCAGAAGGCGCTGATCATCATATGGATGTCGATCGGGTCCGCCCTCCGCCGGAAGACGCCCTGGTCGAAGCCGCGCTGCAAAATGCCGGCGATGGTTTCGATGACGGAGACGTTGAGATCGCGGATCGCCTCGGAGCGAAGCATATGGGCGGCATGATGAATGTTCTCGATGCTGACCAGGCGGACGAAATCGGGATTGGCCTCGTCGTGATCGAAAGTCGTTGCAATTAGTGTTCGCAGCGCCTCTTCCGGTTCCAGATCGGAAAGATGCAGATCGGATTCCAGCGAGCGGATCTTGCGATAAGACTGCTCAAGGACTGCAAGGTAAAGACCCTCTTTGCTGCCGAAATAATAATAGATCATCCTCTTCGACGTGCGCGTCTTTTCCGCAATTGCGTCGACGCGGGCGCCCGCCAAGCCGTGCGTCGAGAATTCCTCAGTCGCGACGAGCAGGATGTCCTCCTTCGTCTGCTGTGGATCATTCTTCCGGCCGTTTTCGCCCCGTTCCGCCATAAGCCTGGTCGCTAGCCTTCTAAACTATTGCTGCAGATATGGAATTCTGCCCACAAGCAGCGTTCGAAGCGAACGCCTCGATCTCCCCTGGCCGTCAGTCTTATTCATGTTGGCGGCATGTTTCAATAGATCGAGCTTGACATACGAACTAGTTAGTACATTTTGGAAGCGCGACCAGTGGAGGAATTGATCGCAACAACGGCATTATCCGCTGACGGCAGCTGTTCGGATCTCTAGCGGACGGTCGACGGCCAGCGCAGCAGGCCGCGCTTGGGAGGAGCGAATGACCCGTATCATCGGTTTTTATTTCTTCGCGCTGAAGGTAACGATCGCCCTGCTGCTGGCGGGCATGGTGGTGCTCGTCTTCGGCAATGTCGTGCTTCGCTATGCCTTCAACCGGGGCATTACCTCCTCCGAGGAGCTGTCGCGCATCTTTTTCATCTGGCTGACCTTCCTCGGCGCCGTCGTCGCAATGCGCGAACACGCTCATCTCGGCGTCGACTCACTGATCACCCGCCTGCCGAAACCGATCGCCAAGCTCGCCGTGCTCCTCGGCTACGGCATGATGCTGATCGCCACGTGGCTGATGATTAGTGGCAGTTGGGCCCAGACGGTGATCAACCTTCACGTATCAGCCCCGGCGACCGGCATTTCGATGGGCGTCTTCTACGGCGCCGGGCTCGCCTTCGGCGTGCCGGCATTTTTCATCCTGCTCTGGGATGCCTTCGCGATCGCGACGGACCGCATCGATGTGACGACTGCCGCACTCGTGCGTGACAGCGAGGAACAGGCTGCACTCGAAGACCCCGCGCAGACCGCGTTTCCCGTTCTGACGCCGAAGCACTGAGGAGGCCGTCATGACCGTCACCATTTTCCTCGGCGCTCTTCTCGGTCCGATGGCGCTCGGCGTGCCGATTGCCTTTGCCCTCATCATCACAGGCGTGGCGCTGATGATGTATCTCGGCATGTTCGATGCGCAGATTGTCGCGCAGAATGTGCTGAACGGCGCCGACAGCTTTCCGCTGATGGCCGTGCCTTTCTTCCTTCTCGCCGGCGAGGTGATGAACACAGGCGGCCTTTCGCGGCGTATCGTCAATCTCGCCATGGCCATGGTCGGCCATATCAGGGGCGGCCTCGGCTTCGTTGCGATCTTCGCGGCCTGCGTGCTATCCAGCCTTTCGGGCTCGGCCGTCGCCGATGCCGCCGCCCTCGGCGCCCTGCTCTTTCCGATGATGCTGAAATCCGGCCACGATCCGGTCCGCGCCGGCGGCCTGCTCGCCTCGGCCTCGATCATCGGCCCGATCATCCCGCCGTCGATCGGCTTCATTCTCTATGGCGTCATCGGCGGAGTCTCGATCACCAAACTCTTCCTGGCCGGCATCTTCCCCGGCCTGATGATCGGCGCTGCCCTTTGCATCACCTGGCTGATCGTAGCGCGCAAGGAACAGTTCGCCTTGCCGCCGAAACAAAGCGCCGCAATCAGGATGAAGGCTTTCGTCGAGAGCATTTGGGCGCTGATGCTCCCGGTCATCATCATCGTCGGCCTGAAATTCGGCGTCTTCACGCCGACCGAAGCCGGTGTCGTCGCGGCGGTCTATTCGCTCTTCGTGTCGATGGTGATCTATCGTGAGCTGCCGCCGTCACGGCTGTTCGAGGTTTTCGTCGCGGCCGCGAAAATCACCTCGGTGGTGATGTTTCTGGTGGCCTGCGCTGCCGTTTCCGCCTGGCTGATCACCGTCGCCGACGTGCCCGGCGAACTCGCAGACCTCGTCGAGCCGCTGATGGGCAATCAGACGCTGCTGCTGCTTGCCATCATGGTGCTCATCGTCGTCGTCGGAACCGCCATGGATATGACGCCCACGATCCTGGTGATGACGCCGGTGCTGATGCCGATCATCAAGCAGGCGGGGATCGACCCGGTCTATTTCGGCGTGCTGTTCATCATCAACAATTCGATCGGGCTGATAACGCCGCCGGTCGGAACGGTGCTTAACGTCATTTGCGGCGTTTCGAAGCTGTCGATGGAAGAACTGATGAAGGGCGTGATCCCCTTCATGATCGCCGAGCTGATCGTTCTATTCCTGCTCGTCCTTTTCCCTGCGCTGGTGACCGCTCCGGTCGCCTGGTTCGGACACTGATGTCGCCGTGTCGGCGATGGAATTTCAACGCGGCCGGAGGGAGATGCCGGCTCTATCCTGGGAGGAAAACATGATGAACAGATTGACGAAACTGGCGCTGGGGCTGGCCCTGCCAATTGCCCTCTTGGCAAGCGGCCCCGCTATGGCCGAGATCCGCCAACACAGTCTCAAATTCGCCGCCGCCAATAATAAGGGCCATCCCCAGGTCATGGGCATGGAGAAGTTCGCCGAGCTGGTGAAGGAAAAGAGCGGCGGCAAGATCGAGGTCAAGCTGTTTCCGGGCGGCGTGCTCGGAGGCGACGTGCAGACGGTCTCGGCCCTGCAGGGTGGTGTCATCGAAATGACCGTGCTCAACGCCGGCATTCTCGCAAGCAATGTTAAGCAATTCGGCGCTGTCGACCTGCCCTTCCTCTTCAACAGCGGCGAAGAGGCCGACAAGGTGATGGATGGCGCGTTCGGCACGAGCCTGATGAAGCTCCTGCCGGATACAGGCCTCGTCGGCCTCGCCTATTGGGAGCTCGGTTTCCGCAACCTCACCAACAATCGCCATCCCGTCACCAAACTCGAAGATATCAAGGGCCTGAAGATCCGCACGATCCAGTCGCCGATCCCGATCGAACTGTTCAACAGCCTCGGCGCCAACGCGGTCCCCCTGCCCTACACGGAGCTTTATACCGCGCTCGAAACCGGCACCGTCGACGGTCAGGAAAACCCGGCCGCCAACATTATCAACGCCAAGTTCTTCGAAGTGCAGAAGTACATGACGATCACTCGTCACCAGTACAATCCGCAGATCGTGCTCATCAGCAAGAAGTTCTGGGATGGCCTGAACGACGAGGAAAAGGCGGTCTTCGAGGCGGCCGCGACGGAAGCCCGCGACTATCAGCGCAAGGTTTCCAGGGAGCTGGACGCCAAGGCGATCGAGGAAATCAAGAAGACCGGCATGGAAGTCGCCGAGCTCAGCCCCGAAGAGACGCAGAAGCTGCGTGACGCCGTCAAGCCGCTGGTCGACAAGTTTGCGGCTCAGATCGGCGCGGAGACCGTCACCCAGCTCTTCAAGGAGCTCGATACGGTTCGCGGCAAGTAGGCAGATCGGGCCCGCGGGCGACGCCGCGGGCCTTCCCATCACGAGCAAGACAGGAACTGGCGCATGGCCGAGACACTCCTGAAACCGTTGAAGGCCGGGCTGATCGGCTCCGGCATCCAGGCTTCGCTGACGCCTGCCATGCATATGACGGAAGGCGCGGCGCAGGGGCTGGATTACGATTATGAGCTGATCGATCTCGTCAAATTGAATGCCTCGCCGGCCGATCTTGCGCGTCTGATCGGCGATGCCGAAGCGCGTGGACTTGCCGGTCTCAATATCACTCATCCCTGCAAGCAGCTCGTCATTCCCCTGCTCGACGAGTTGTCGCCCGAGGCCCGGGCGCTCGGCGCCGTCAATACTGTCGTGCTGAAGGACGGCGGGCGCTTTGGCCACAACACCGACTGGTGGGGTTTTGCCGAGAGTTTTCGGCGCGGGCTGCCGCAGGCAGACCTTTCCTCCGCCGTGCAGCTTGGTGCCGGCGGGGCAGGCGTGGCGACCGCCTATGCGATCCTGACGCTCGGCCTTAGGCGGCTGACCGTCTTCGATCGCGAGCAGGAGCGCGCCGTCGATCTGGCTGAAACAATGTCCGCGCTCTTTCCCGGCGCGTCGATCGCGGCGGGGAGTGATCTGGAAGCAGCGATGAAAGATGCATCCGGCTTGATCCATGCGACACCGACGGGCATGGCCAAATATCCCGGCACACCGCTTCCGCCAGAACTCCTGGAAGCGAGCCATTGGGTCGCCGAGATCGTCTACTTCCCCTTGGAAACAGAGCTTCTGCGGCAGGCGAGGCAGCGCGGCTGCCGGACGCTCGACGGCGGCGGCATGGCGGTCTTCCAGGCCGTCGGCGCCTTTCGCCTGATCACCGGCAGGGAGCCTGATGCCGGCCGTATGCTCGCGCATTTCAAGACGATGACGACTTAACGCGTATCGGAAGGACCACTGCGATGAAGACATCGATAGCGACTGTCTCCCTGAGCGGCGACCTCAGCGATAAGCTGGAGGCGATCGCCAAGGCCGGCTTCGACGGGGTGGAGATATTCGAGAATGATTTCCTGATCTTCGACGAGAGCCCGAAGGAGGTCGGCCGCATGGTGCGCGATCTCGGCATGGAGATCACGCTGTTTCAGCCGTTTCGCGATTTCGAGGGCATGCCGGAGCCGCTGCGCAGCCGCACCTTCGACCGGGCCGAACGCAAATTCGACCTCATGCAGGAGATGGGCACCGAGCTGGTGCTGGTCTGCTCGAACGTCTCGCCGGCCGCTCTCGGCGGTCTCGACCGGGCAGCGGCCGATTTTCACGAACTCGGCGAGCGCGCCGCCAGGCGCGGCCTGCGCGTCGGCTACGAGGCGCTTGCCTGGGGCCGCCACATTCATGATCACCGCGACGCTTGGGAGATCGTCCGGCGGGCCGATCATCCGAATATCGGCCTGATCCTCGACAGTTTTCATACGCTGTCGCGGAAGATCGACGTCAACTCGATCCGGTCGATCCCGAAGGAGAAGATCTTCATCATCCAGCTTGCCGATGCGCCGCTGATCGACATGGATCTGCTCTATTGGAGCCGGCACTTCCGCAACATGCCCGGTGAAGGCGACCTGCCGGTGCTCGACTTCATGAAGGCGGTCGCCGCAACGGGCTATGACGGCTATCTGTCGCTGGAGATCTTCAACGACCAGTTCCGTGGTGGTTCGCCGAGCGCAATCGCCGTCGACGGCCGTCGCTCGCTGATCTATCTCGGCGACCAGGTGAAGCGCCAGCAGCCGGAAAGCGCGCTGCCGGTGCCGGCCATGCCGCCACGCGCAGTGGTCGAGGGCATCGCCTTCGTCGAGTTCACGGCCGATGAAGATGAGGCGCCTGCGCTTGAGGCGCTGTTCAAGAGCCTTGGTTTTAGCAAGGCGGCCAGACACAAAAGCAAGCGCGTGACGGTCTTCCGACAGGGGGCGATCAATCTCGTGATCAACACCGAGCAGAAGGGCTTTGCCAGCGCCTCCTACGCTGTTCACGGCACCTCGGCCTATGCCGCCGGCCTTATGGTTGACGATGCGAAGGCTGCGTTGCAGCGGGCCGTGGCGCTTGGCGCAGAGCGCTTCGAGCAATCACTCGATGCCGGCGAGATCGAGATGCCGGCCGTGCGCGGCGTCGGTGGCGGCGTCCTCTATTTCCTCGATCGCAAGACCGAGCTTGCCCGCATCTGGGAGATCGAATTCGATGCGATCGAAGACGACGCCGCGCCGCAGCCGGCCGGATTGCAATCGATCGACCATATGGCGCAGACGATGAAGTATGAGGAGCTGCTGACCTGGCTGCTGTTCTACACCTCGCTCGTCGAAGCCGAGAAGACGCCGATGGTGGATATCGTCGATCCCTCCGGCATCGTCCGCAGCCAGGTGGTGGAGAATGCGCAAGGCTCTTTGCGCATCACTATGAACGGCGCGGAAAACCGCAATACGCTCGCCGGCCGCTTCATTGCCGAAACCTTCGGCTCCGGCATCCAGCATCTCGCCTTCAGGACCGACGACATCTTCGCGACCGCCGCCGCCCTTGCCGCGAACGGCTTCGTGCCGCTTTCGATCTCGCCCAACTATTATGACGATCTCGAAGCCCGCTTCGGCCTCGACGCCGAATTCGCCGATCGCCTCAAGGCCAACAACATCCTCTATGATCGCGATGACTCAGGCGAGTATTTCCAGCTCTACAGCCCGACCTATGGCGAGGGTCTGTTCTTCGAGATCGTCGAGCGGCGCGGTTACCGCGGCTATGGCGCCGCGAACGCCATCTTCAGGATTGCCGCACTGAGGAAACATTTGCGACCGCCGGGACTGCCCCGCGCCTGAGATGCGATGTCAGGCCGAGGTCCGCAGCATGAGCTCGGCATTGAGAAGAATGCGGGCCGCCGGCGCGCTAGCAGGACCCTCGCCCTCGCCGAGCCTGCCGAGCAGCATTTCGATCGCGAGCCGGCCGATCTCGTTATAGTTCTGTGCCACCGTCGTGATTGGGGGGCAGGCGTAGCGCGACAGCGGGTGATCGTCATGTCCCGCGACCCGCAAGTCGTAATTGGCGCCATGGCCGACCTTGAGACCGAGCTGGAATGCAGCGGCGATGACGCCGAAGGCGACGCGGTCGTTGGCGCAGAGCACAGTGCGCGTCGGAAAGCCCTGCCCCGACGTCAGGATGCGGGTCGCTTCCTCGAAGCCGAAGCGCTCGAAGTCCCAGCTCTTGCTGTCTGTCAGCTCGACAATGCTGGGCGCCATCTTGAACTGGTCCATCGCTTCCAGATAGGCCGTCTGGCGGGTCAAGGCATTGGTATTGACATGCGGCATGCCGAAATAGCATGGCGGCTCGCCCGAGCGGCAGAGATAATCAACGATCAGGTTGAAACTCTGGCGGTTGTTCGTGCCGACGAAGGAGGATGTCTCGTCGAGCGGCGAATCGACATAGATGAGCGGTACGCTGCGGCCAAGCTCGTCGAGCGTGGCGTGATGAGATTCGACACCAAGCGGCGCGATAATCGCGCCGGCGACGTTCATCGATTTCAGCGTCTTGATCGCCCGATCCTCCATTTCAGCCTTGCCGTCCGACGACAGGACGAAGGCGAGGAACCCGGACTCATTGGCGATCATCTCGATACGGCGGGTCAGCGCCATATAGAAGGGATCGGTCGAATTGGGGATGATGACGCCGAGAATGTTGCTGCGCCGCCGGTTGAGGTTGACGGCGAAGATATTCGGCCGGAAACCCGATTTCTTCAGCGCCTGCTCGATTGTTTCCCGTGTCTTCTGGCGCACCGACATCGGATCGCTGAAATATTTCGAGACGGTGGGACGCGACAAGCCGACGAACTCCGAAAAGTCCTCCATGGTTTTGATCCTCTTTCCCACCATCTGATCTCCTGACGCGGCGTCTCCGACGGTTTCTAGATGACTCATCGCCGGACGAAAAGCGGCCCTGTCGATCACCTGAACCTAAAGGGTGTCGCGCAAAAGTGTGCGCGGTTTTGCGATAACGACACGCGTAAAAACAAAGACCTAAAGCACGGGGAGCGAATCTGAAAGATCGCCACGTGCTTTAGTCTATGGAGAACTGCACCTTCATCGTTGCCGGATCGGCGGACTTTTTGGTGATGAAGGGAAGCACTTCGCCAAGCGGCAGCCGGTGGGACACCAGCTGCGCCATGGCGCCAGTATCCCTCCTGAGAACGTCGAGCGCCTGGGGAATGTTGCGGTTCAGCGAATGAGAGCCGGCGAAGCGGATCTGGCGGCGGAAGATCTCGAAAGGCGCGATGGAAATGCGCTGATCGGGGGCGCAGACGCCGAAGACGAGAACCGTGCCGCCATCGGCGGCGAAATCGATCATGCCTTCGACGACACGGGCGATGCCGGTTGCATCGGCAACGAAATCGAAAGAGCGGTGGCGGCTGGCAAGCGCTTCGGTGCCGGAGACGGCCGTCTCCAGTCCCAGCCGTTCGGCAAAGGCCAGCCGTGCCTCGTTGATATCGGCGACCGCCACCGACGAAACGCCTTCGGCCTTCAGGGAAAGCGCGAGCAGCAATCCGATCGGTCCGGCGCCGAAGACCAGCGCCGTTTCCGTTCCCGCCGGACCGGCCCGCAGGCCGGCGCTGCCAAGACCGTTCAAAACGCAGGCGAGCGGCTCGGCGAGCGCAGCGAGATTGAAGTCGAGATCGCCGATCTCATGCAGGTGGTCGATCCTGACCAGGCTGTATTCGGCAAAACCGCCGTCCTCCGTCACGCCATAGGCCTTCAGATCGCGGCAGAGATTGGTCAGTCCCTTGCGGCAGGCCCGGCACTGCCCGCAGGGAAGATTGGGATCGACGACGACGCGGGCGCCGACCGCAAGGCCGGCGACATCGCCGGCCACGGCCTCGATCACGCCGGCATATTCATGACAGGGTACGAGCGGAAAGCGGCCCTCGCCGTAACGGCCGTAGAGGACGTCGATATCGGTGTGGCAAAGACCGGCGGCGCGCACGCGCACCAGCGCATGGCCGGGCCGCAGTTCCGGCAGCGGCAGCGCCTTGGTGACCGCGACGCCCTTTTCGGTATAGCAGATGGCTTCCATCTCAGACTCCAGACTTCTTGCGCAAGGGCGATCAGCTCATCCAGTTGCCGCCGTCGACGTTGTAAGTCTGGGCAAGGATATAGTCGCTGTCCGATGAGGCGAGGAAGACAGCGAGGCCCTTGATGTCGTCGGGTGTTGCGAAGCGGCCGATCGGAACGGATTTGGCGACGGCGGCCTTCTTCTCGCCGGGCTTCAGCCCCTCCCATTTGGCAAAATGCGCATCGACGATATCCCAATGCTCGCCGTCGACGACGCCCGGCGCGATCGCATTGACGTTGATGCCGTATTTGACGAGCGCCAGTGCTGCCGACTGTGTCGCCGAGATGATCGCAGCCTTGGAAGCGCAGTATAAAAGCACCAGCGCCTCGCCGCGCCGCCCGGCCTGGCTGGCCATATTGATGATCTTGCCGCCCCTGCCCCGGTTGATCATGACGTTCGAGACGGCCTTCATCATGAAGAGCGGCCCCTTCAGGTTGATCGAGAAGACCTTGTCGTAGCTGGCCTCGGTGATCTCGTTGACCGGGGCCATGTCGAAGATGGCGGCATTGTTGACGAGGATGTCTATACCGCCGAACTCCTTGTCGACCTCTGCAACGAAAGTGTCGATGGCCGACAGATCCATGACGTCGAGCTTCATCGCCTTGGCAACAGGGCCGATCGCGGCGGCGGATTTCGTCGCCCGCTCGATATCGATATCGGCAATCACGACCTTGGCGCCTTCCTTGACGAAGGCTTCGGCAAAGCCAAGGCCGATGCCGCGCGCGCCGCCGGTAATCAGGGCGACCTTGTCTTTCAGTCTCATGTCGTTCTCCAGTTCAGCCGGCGCAGACGCCGGAAGTGCGAAATGACGGCTAACCGCCTGACCGGAAGGTCCCGGCAGTCGTGCTGCCGGGACCTTTCCGGGAGGAATTCGCGGCAGACCGCGAGGATGCAAGGCTTACTTCGGGTAGCCGGCCTTCTTCATGTCGCGTTCGACCTGTTTCTGGGCACTGTCGAGAGCGGCATCGACCGATTGCTGTCCGGACAGCGCGGCGGCGATCTGCTGGCCGACGAGCGTGCCGATGCCCTGGAACTCGGGAATGGCGACGAACTGAACGCCGGTATAGGGAACGGGATCCTTGGTCGGCTTGGACGGGTCGGCCGAGAGAATGGCCTTCAGCACGGTATCGGCAAAGGGGGCCGCCTTCTGATATTCCGGCAGGGCGTAGGTCGATTTTCTGGTGCCGGGCGGCACCGCGACCCAGCCCTCCGTCTCGCCAACCTTCTTGACGTAGTCCTTGGAGGTTGCCCATTTCAGGAAGGATTTGGCCGCATCGAGCTTGGTCGAGGTAGCCGGGATCGCCAGGTTCCAGGACCATGACCAGCTCGAGCCGTTCGCGGTGACGGCGACAGGCGCACGCGTGAAGGCGATCTTGTCGGCGACCTTGCTCTGCTTCGGGTCGTAGACGCGGCGGACGTGGCATCGATCCACATTGCGCAATGACCGGTCGAAAACAGCGCCTGGTTTTCGTTGAAGCCGTTCGCAGTCACGCCGGGAGGACCATATTTGGTCATCAGCTCGACATAATCTGTAATTGCCTTCTTCCAGGGCTCGGAATTGATCTGCGGCTTCCAGTCCATGTCGAACCAGCGGCCGCCATAGGCGTTGATCATGGTTCCGAGGAACGCCATGTTCTCGCCCCAGCCGGGCTTGCCGCGCAGGCATAGGCCGTACTGTTCCTTTGATTTGTCGGTCAGCTTCGCTGCATATTCCTTGATCTGGTCGTAGGTCGGTTCATCAGGCATCTTGATGCCGGCGGCATCGAAGAGATCCTTGCGGTAAAGCGTGAACGAGCTTTCCGTATAGAAAGGCACGGCATAGAGCTTGCCGTCGACGGTCAGGCCCGTCTTGATCGGAGCGAGCAGGTCGTCATAGTCGTAATCGGCGCCGAGATCGTCAACGGGCGCCAGCCAGCCCTGCTTGCCCCAGATCGGCGCCTCATAGCCGCCGATGGTGATGATGTCGTACTGGCCACTCTTCGTTGCGATGTCAGTCGTCACCTTCTGGCGCAGGACGTTTTCTTCGAGCACCACCCAGTTCACCTTGTTGCCGGTCTCCTTCTCCCATTCCGGCGACAGTTTCTGCATGATGATCATGTCGCCATTGTTGACAGTGGCGATCGTCAGTTCCTCGGCGCCTGCCAGTCCGGCGGTCGGTGCGAGGCAGGCGACGGGTGCAGATAGGATGCAAATGATCTTGCTCATGTTCTCCGCTCCTCCTTTACGGATGTTCACGAATAAAATTACATGCGTAAACTTTTATCCGCCAACTTGATCGATCTTGTCAAGCGGGTTTGGGGAGGCAAATCCATCTCATCTTATGTCGCTCATGCAAATTTAGGCCGATTCTTCAGCTCGGGGGACGTTCTGCGGCGCAAGATGAAGCAGTCTCTACTCGCTGCATTGCAACATTAAAATTGTCACGCGTCAAATTAGTCTTGACTGCCTTCCGCAAGCAAGTTACGGCGGATCGAGATTTGATGAATGCGGAGAGTGCAGATGCCGATACCCGCATGAGGAGATCGTAGATGCCGTCACAAAGGGCGATTGCGCCGGAAGCGCTCGGACCGACGATCACCGTCGGCGAGATCTTGGTGGAGATCATGGCGACCACAGTCGGCACCGGCTTTATCGAGCCGCAATCCCTGGCAGGTCCCTATCCGAGCGGCGCGCCGGCCATTTTCATCGATCAGGTCGCGCGCATGGGCGGTGCGGCCGGCATCATCGCCGGTGTCGGCGATGACGATTTCGGCCGGCTGAACGTCGACCGCCTGCGCCACGACGGCGTCGATGTGTCGGCCATCGCAATCCATGAAGACTGGCCGACAGGCAGTGCTTTCGTTCGTTACCGGCCGAATGGCGCCCGGGATTTCGTCTTCAACATCGCCAGATCCGCGGCCGGCCAGGTCGGCTTGACCTCTGCCGCCGAGGCTCTCGTCCGGCGCGCCGGCCACGTGCATGTCATGGGAACGGCTCTCACCATTCCCGGTGCCCGCAAGGTGATCCTCTTTGCGGTCGAGACGGTGCAGGCCCGCGGTGGTTCGGTATCGCTGGACCCCAACCTTCGTAAGGAATTGCTGACCGATGACGGCGCGCTGGACAGTTTCAATCAGGTGCTTGCCACAGCCGACCTGCTGCTGCCCTCCGGCGATGAGCTTTTCACCGCCGCCGGCCGCGCAGACGAAGCTGCGGCTGTCGCCAAGCTTTTGGAGAGCGGCATTGGCGAGATCGTCCTGAAGCGCGGCGAACATGGCGCTTCCTTCTTTGGCCGCGGCCTCCCGCGCATCGATTGCCCAGCCTTCACCGTTGACGAGGTCGATCCGACCGGCGCCGGCGACTGCTTCGGCGCGGCCTATCTCACGTGCCGCCGCAAGGGCATGGCGCCGGATGCCGCCCTGCTCCACGCCAATGCGGCCGGCGCTCGCAACGTGACCCGGCTCGGTCCCATGGAAGGCGTCTCCACCCTTGCCGAACTCACGACCTTTATTGCCGAAACCCCGAGGAGATAGACGATGGACCGGATATTGACCCGTCTTGCCGCCGCGCGGCGCGAAGGCAGACCCTTCGGCATCACCTCGGTCTGTTCCGCCCATTCCCTCGTCCTCAGGGCTGCCATCCGGCGGGCGGTGCACGACGGCGGGCCAGTTCTGATCGAGGCGACCTGCAACCAGGTCAACCATCTCGGCGGTTATACCGGCATGAGGCCGGAAGACTTCATCCGCTTTGCCGAGCGCATCGGCGCCGAGGAAGGGCTCGACCGCGCGCAGATGATCTTCGGCGGCGACCATCTCGGTCCCAATCCATGGCGCAAGAAGGGGCCGGAAGCAGCGCTTGAGCAGGCAGAGCTCATGGTCGAAGCCTATGTCAGAGCCGGATTCGGCAAGATCCATCTCGATGCCTCGATGGGCTGCGCCGGCGACCCGGCAGTGCTCGACGACCGGACGATCGCCGAACGCGCCGCAGGATTGGCAGAGATCAGCGAAAGGACGGCGAAAGCGATCGGCGCACCGCCGCCGCTTTATATTCTTGGCACCGAGGTTCCGGCGCCCGGTGGCGCCGATCATGCGCTCGAAGAACTCCGGCCGACCGCGCCGGAGGCCGCTCGTGCAACGATTGCCATCCATCGCGAAATCTTTTCGCGGGCTGGGTTGGAGGAGGCGTTTTCCCGCGTCATCGCCTTCGTCGTCCAGCCGGGTGTCGAATTCGGCAGCGAGAACGTCATTGGCTACAGGCCCGAACTTGCGAGTGAATTGACCGCACTGCTCGACGAGGAGCCGCAATTCGTTTTCGAGGCTCATTCCACGGATTATCAGACGCGCGATGCGCTGACGCGGCTGGTGCAGGACGGCTTCCCGATCCTGAAGGTCGGCCCCGGCCTGACCTTTGCGCTGCGTGAGGCCGCCTATGCGCTCGATATGATCGCATCGGAGATGGTTGCCGGTTACGGCGATAGACCCCTTGCGGCCGCGATGGAGGCGCTGATGCTGGCAGCACCGGGCGACTGGCAGGCCCATTATCACGGCGACGAGACGGCTTTGCGTCTGCAGCGGCACTACAGCTACAGCGATCGTATCCGCTATTACTGGAAAAGGCCCGAGGCCGGCAAGGCGTTCGAGAGACTGCTCGGCGCGCTGCGCGGAAAGACGATCCCGGGGACGCTGCTGCGTCAGTATCTGCCGCAGCTTTCGGCGGCCGAAGTCGGCGATCCCGAGACCATATTGATTGCCGCAGTCGACCGCGTGCTGGCCGATTACCAGAGCGCCTGCGGCACGGCGCCCTGAATTTTCCGAGCAAAAAGAGAGACGCTTGGCTCCCGGGCGGGGAACCCGCCCTCTCCTCTCCGTCGCTTACCGAGTCGTATAGCCGCCGTCGATAACAAGCACCTCGCCGGTGACATAACTTGCCGCCGCCGAGCAGAGAAACAGAGCCGCGCCCGCCACCTCTTCCGGCTGCCCGACACGTCCCATCGGCGTCATGCTGCGCCAGGTCGGGAACCAGTCGGGATTGGCGATGCCGCCGCGCGACATGTCGGTCTCGATATAGCCGGGCGCAATGGCATTGACGCGGATGTTCTCGGCGGCGACTTCGCTTGCCAAGCTCTTCGTCATCATATGGACCGCCGCTTTGGAGGCGTTATAAGCGACCTGGTTCTGCGGAATGTTGGATACGATGCCGGAGATCGAGCCGATGTTGAGGATGACGCCGCCGCCCTGAAGCCGCATCGGTGCAAGTGCTGCGCGGCAGGTGCGGAAGACGGCGTCGACATTGACGGTCATGATCTCGCGCCAGATGGCATCGGAGAATTCCCCGCTGTCGCCATGAATGGCGATGCCGGCATTGTTGACGAGGATGTCGAGCCGGCCCGCCCGTGAGAGGGTCTCAGCGACGAGCGCATCGGCGCTTTTATCTTTCATCATGTCGGCGGCGACGAATTCGCAATCGACCCCGGCCTTGGACAGCCGGTCTTCCGCCGCCGCGTTGGGGGTTCTTCCGCTGATGAAGATTTTGGCGCCCGCCTCGCCGAGTGCTTCGGCGATCGCCAAGCCGATACCGCGCGTGCCGCCGGTCACAAGCGCCACCTGTCCGTTCAAGCGAAATCTATCGAAGATCATGGCCGATTCCTTTCTGCGGTCGTGGGGGCGGCACTTCCTCCTCAGAGGTCGGTGCTCTGCGGCAGAATGACGAGGTCGCGGATCGTGACGTTGCGTGGACGCGTCAGCATGAAGAGCACCGCTTCGGCCACTTCTTTCGGCTCCATCAGACCACCGGCGGCGAGCGCCTCATCGAGCTTCTCCTGCGGCCAATCGCTAAGAAGGGCCGTGACGACAGGGCCGGGTGCGACGGCGCCGACCCGCAAGCCGTGCTTGGCGACCTGGCGCCGGAGGGTATGGACAAAGGCCTGGACCGCATGTTTGGAAGCCGTGTAGATCGGCTCCCAGACCACCGGGATCATCCCGGCGACCGAACTCGTCAGGATGATATCGCCGGTCTTGCGTCCGACCATATGCGGCAGGACGGCGTGCACCGAGCGAAATGCGGCGTTGATGTTCAGGTTGAGCATGCGATCCCAGGCGTCGGGATCGCCGCCAAGCACTTCACCGCCGATATAGGAGCCGGCATTGGCATGGAAAATGTCCAACTGGCCCGCTTTCTCCAGAATAGCAGGCATCATCTGCGCCACGCTTGTTGGATCCAAGAGATCGATGACCAGGGGAATGGCTTTTTCGCCGAGTTTCGAGCAGACATCCCTCAATGCCTCTTCGTTGCGGTCGATCAGCACGACGCGGGCGCCTGATGCAAGCATGGTCCTGGCGCACTCCAGGCCGATACCCGACGCCGCCCCAGTGACGGCCGCGACTTTTCCAGACAGATCCTGTCCCATTTTCTTCCTCTGCTTTCCTGTTGATTTAGGCCCGGCCGTGCGAAATGCGCGATCGGCGTGCCAGCGAGTCGACGATGACGGCCACGGCAAGAACGGCGCCGGTGATCATGTAGCGAAGCGATGACGACAGATCGAGGAGTGTCAGCCCGCTGGCGATCGACTGAATGACGATGATGCCGAGAAGGGCCGAATAGGCGCTGCCGCGCCCGCCGAACAGGCTGGTGCCGCCGATGACCGCCGCAGCGATGGCGTTGAGATTGACGTCGCCGGTGCCGGCCTGCTGACTTGCTGTGGCGAGCCGCGCCGCCGAGAGCACGCCGCCGGTTGCCGCAAGCAGGGCGCATATGACGAAGGCGCTCGCATAGATGCGCGACACATTGATGCCCGAGCGACGGGCAGCCTCCCTGTTGCCGCCGACGGCCTGCATGGAGCGCCCCCATTTCGTGCGGGTCAGCGCATAATTCATGGCGGCGACGAGCCCGACGAAGAGGCCGAACATCCAGGGGACACCACGCGACTGGTTGAGATAGAAGGCAACCGCCTCGAGAACGACGGTGATGATGACGGCGCGCAGAACAAGTCCGCCGACCGATTTTGACGACAGACCGGCCGCCCGCCGCCGCGCCGCAGTGCGGTAGCTGGAGAGAAAGAATGCAATGCCGGCAAAGGCTACGAGCACATAGGCGACAGGATCCGGCATGACCATGATTTGCCCGAAATTCACGAGCCAGGAGCCATAAGTCAGATTGATCGAACCGGTCGATCCGAGAATGTAGAGCTGCAGCCCGAGAACGGCGAGCAGTCCAGACAGGGTTGAGACGAAGCTCGGCATACCGAAGCGGTTGAAAAGGAAGGCGTAGAGGGAGCCGATCAAGGCGCCGACGGCCATGGCGGCGAGGATGGCCAGCACGACCGGCCAGCCCTGATTAATCCAGAAGACACCGACCAGCGCCGAGGCGAAGCCGCTGACGGAGCCGACGGACAGATCGATTTCTCCAACCATCAGGATGCAGACGATGCCGAGCGATATGACGCCGACCGTCGAGCAGTCGAACAGCATGTTGACCAGGTTGGGACTGGAGAGAAACACCGGATTGAGCGCCTGGAATACCGTCCAGATGATCGCCAGGCCGACGATGACGGGCAGCGAGCCGAGGTCGCCGGAGCGGATGCGGTCGATAAAGCCGCGGACCCATCCGGTGAGACTATCCTCATGGCGTACTCGTTCATCGCGCCGGTCGAGAAGCGGAGGTGCTGCCGATTCCTTCTGGATGGTCTTCATCATGGCCTGCCCTCCTCGTGCTCCTGGCCCTGCGCCCTGCGGCGCATCGCGCGACGGGAGACGGAATTGTTGGACGCGCCGGTGATCGCGCTGACCAGCGCTTCGTTGGAGGCATCCGGCATAAAGGTGCCGTTGTTGCGCCCGAGCCGAAGGACAACGATGCGGTCGGCGACGGCCCGCACATCCTCCATGTTATGGCTGATCATGATGACGCCAAGGCCCCGATCGCGCACGCGTTCGATCAGATCGAGCACTTCGGCCGTTTGGGCGACGCCAAGTGCCGCGGTTGGCTCATCGAGCATGATCAGTTTCGGTTCGAGCAGCAACGATCGGGCGATCGCCACGGTCTGGCGCTGCCCGCCGGAAAGCGAGGCGACCGGCTCCCGCACGCTCGGGATTCGGGCCGAAAGCTCGTTCAACAGCTTCCAGGCGCGAATTTCCATGGCAACCTCATCGAGTTGAAAGGGATTAAGCTCTTTGCCGAGAAAGATATTGGCGACGACGTCGAGGTTTTCGCAAAGGGCCAAGTCTTGGAACACGGTTGCAATGCCGAGATCGAGGGCCGCACTCGGGCTCGACAGATCGACCTGTTTTCCCTCGAATAGGATGGTACCGGAACTGGGCTGGTGCACGCCTGCCAATATCTTGACCAGCGTCGATTTGCCGGCGCCATTATCGCCGACGAGCGCCACGACTTCGCCGGCGTGCACGTCGAGTTCAATATCGGTGAGCGCTGAAACCGCTCCAAAGTTTTTCGATATGCCGCGCAGGCTCAGCACGGGCTGACGGGAGGCGTCAAAAATTTGAGGGGTTTCAGACATCGTCTGGCCTTTCGGAAAAAGCGAAAGACCAAGGGGAAGCGCGGCCGGTGAACGGCCGCGCTCCTCCTTGGCGGTGATTACTTGGTGATGCCGAGCTTCTTGCAGCCCTCGGCATAGCGGCCGGTGCACAGTTCCTCGGCCGTGTTGATCTTTTTGTCGATGATCTCGGCCTTGAGATTTTCGGCGGTGACGACGGCCGGGACGAAGAGCTTTGCCGGCGTGTCGTAGAGCGTCATTTCAGCCTTGACCGTTTCTCCGGCGAGCAGTTTTACCGCAACATCGGCCGCGGCCGCGGCGACGATTTCGCTGGGCTTGGAGATCGTGTTGTACTGGTCCCCCGATATGATCAGCTGCAAGGCCGCTATCGTCGCATCATTGCCTGTCACCGGCGGCACGGGATCGACGCCTGCCGCCTTGAACGCGGCGATGGCGCCGCCGCCGGTGCCATCATTGGCGGCGACAACGCCGACAATCTGTTTGCCGAAACGGGTGATCTGGCCGGCTGCCCATTGCTGTGCGTTCGCCGGCTGCCAGTTCGGCGTGTCGTATTCGGCAAGCGTTTTGTAACCGCCGCTGGCGAGACCCTCATGAATGCCGTCCTTGATCAAGCCGGCGGCCGCATCGGTCGGCGAGCCATTGATCTGCAGAATGCCGCCGCCATCCGTCGGAACGCCCTTGGCCTTCAGATGCTGGACAAGCGATTCGGCGATCGCCTTGCCGATTGCCTTGTTGTCGAAGGAGACGTAGAAATCGGCCTTGCCCTTCGGGATCGGGCGATCATAGGCGATGACCTTGACGCCCTGGCTCTGGGCGAGCTGAACGAGGGAGGCGGCCGCCGCCGAATCCACCGGATCCAGCACGATGACCTTGGCGCCCTGGGTGATCGCCGAATTGAACTGTTGCTGCTGCTTGGCGATATCGGCGTCGGCATTCTGATAGATGACCTTGCAGGACGCACAAAGCTTCTTCATTTCCGCGACGAAGCCCGGATGGTCGTGCTCTTCATAACGGGTTGAGCCCTGGTCGGGCATGAGGAACGCGACGGTTGCATCCGCAACTTTGCTTTGTGCAAAGGCGGACGTTCCGCCGAGCAAGGATAGCACAAGTGCCGCGGCGCCTGCCGCTTTTGTCGAAAATTTCATCATTTCCATCTCCTCCCATTGGATAAAATCGTGTAGTCCGTGATTGCAGTGTTCTGCTGTGCCGTTCGGCTGAATGAGCGGCTGTGCCTGTCCCAGCGGTTTGGTGTTTCTGAGGACAAGCGTCTCCTCTCGCGAGCCGCTCCTCGCGCGCTCACGTTCAAGCCTGCGTCAGTTTTCGTTCCTCCTCCTGGTCCTCCCCTATTGCCGTCTTCGGCGGATCTTATGCCGCCTTCGCCACGTTGATATTGTCACCCAACAATCGCCGGAAGCGGGACGGTGTCATGCCTTTTTCCGCGAGGAACTGGCGGTTGAAGTTGGACAGATTGTTGAAGCCAACCTCGAAGCAGATATCTGTGATCGACGCATGGTCGTCGCTCATCAGTATTTGGCAGGCGAGATTGATGCGCAGGCGTTTCACATATTGCACGAGCGACATGCCGGTATGGCGGCGGAAGGCGCGTGAGAAGGCGCCCGTCGATTGTCCGGCGATGGCCGCGAGATCGGTTTCGTCGAAGGATTTCGTCAGATTTTCTCTGATATAAGCGAGCGCCTTGTTGATGCCGGCCGACATATAGCCCGAAGGGTCGGGCAGATAGCTGGGGCTTGCGAGAAGCTGGGCATCCTGCGCCCGGCTGAGCAGCCCGGCGATCATCATGAAGAGCTCGATACGGCGTACGCCCTGAGCCTGCTGCACCTCGTTCATCAGAGGCGCCACCTGCCGGCTGGTCTCAGTGCCGAAGAGCACGCCCCGACGGGATGCTTCGAGGACCGGCTCAAAGGGACCGAGCTCGGGCAGCACCTTCATCGTGTCGCTGATAAAATTCTCGCTGAACTGGATGAGCTGGCATCGAAGCGGAATGCTCGATCCCTTCGGGACATCGCTTATCCAGTTGTGGGGAAGATTTGGGCCGGCCAGCACCAGATTTCCGGGTTCGAACTCCCGATGAAATCGCCGACGAAATAGCGTCCCGTGGTCGCCACGACGAGATGCAGTTCGTATTCCGGATGAAAATGCCAGCGAACTGTGTGGTAGGGATAACCATGCGCCTTCGTTGCGAAGGATTCGCCGGGTCTGATCTGAACGACTTCCAAGTCAGGTTCCATCGTTTCCTCCTCCCAGGGGCGGTTCTACGTCCGCCTGCCAAATTCACTTTTGGCTTTATTATTATGACGAGTGTAGTGGGCTCGCTCCATGCCCGCCACCACGATTCCCGGCCAAAACCGATACTTTTTTGATGATTGACTCCGCGCAGGCGGCGCAAAGACGACAGCAACCTGCCTTTGAGATCGTCCGAAATTTATCTCAGGCGGCCAGGGCGGCAATGACATTTCTGACGAGCGCAGCCGAAGACAGCCGGCTCGTGGCGCAGCTCGGGGCGCCGATGGCCCCGACGCGAACGGAAACCCCGCCGCGCGCATTGGCGATCGCAAACATCGACTCGTCAGTCAAATCATCGCCGATGGTAATCGGACAGCGGTTCTTGAAAGGATCTGACTGGAAAAACCGCTCCAGCGCATCGCCCTTGCTCGACCGTGCCGGTCGGAGCTCGAACACCATCTTGCCGAGCTGCAGCGCCCAGTTCGGTCCGGCAAGTTCCGCATAGTGGTGCATGCGCTCTTCAATCACTTTTTCATATTCCGGCGCCAGCCGGTAATGAGCGGCAACGGCTGCACCCTTGTCCTCGATCAGAACCCCCGGATAATGCTCGGCTTCTGCGATCAATGCATGTTTCAGCGCCTGAAATTCGGGTGTCGCCTCCAGCGTGTGCAACCCGGCGGCGCTCCTGATTTCGGCGCCGTGCAGGCCTGCCGTCGGAAATGCAAAGGGTTTGAACAGCGCGTCAGCATAGGCGAGCGAGCGGCCCGTGACCAGCGCCAGGGCACCGCCGAGCTTGTTCGACAGGCGGTGAAGTTGTCCGGGAAGTGCTTCGGGAACCTCGATCGAATCCGGTGTTGGTGCAAGATTGAGCAGCGTTCCGTCGATGTCGAGGAACATCGCCCAGTGATCAGGTTCCTCCAGCACCATTGAAAGCATTTCCTGGGTAGCGGTGTCGTTCTGCACGGTATTCTCCAAACTCTGCAATCATTGAAGCTAGGTCGCCGACCGACGAGGGCAAGATGAGTTAGTAAGCTCCGGAACATCCAGAGGCTGGTCGGCGTTTTATTTTGCTGCCTGCTCGACTCCCGCGGCGGGAAAGGGACATCGATGGCCAAACGCAATCCGGAGCCCCGTGACGGGGCGAGTGCCCCATTGGCGCATGGCGCGATGGTCCTGCCGTTGGTAACGATCGACGACTACAATAATGAACTGCGTGACAAGAACGGCTTCGTTGGCGACAACGCCAACAAGAAGACCTTTCAGCAGAAGCTCGAGGATTGGAGAAAACATGTCCGCAAGTTCGGAGACGATCCGCTCGGCAAGGTCGAGACGACGAAGCTTTCCAAGAAAAAGATCGAGTCTCTCCTGAAGGGAGACGACATGGAGGCCGCCGCACTGATCATGGGCGCGGTGGAGGACTTCGCGCAGGATTTTGCCGAGGTCATCAAAAAATTCCTCAAGGACGAGCGCTGGTCCAAGACCGAGCGCATCGTCGTCGGCGGCGGCTTCAGGCAAAGCCGCTTCGGGGAGCTGACGATTGCCAGGACCATGGTTCTGCTCAAGGCGGCCGGCATCGATATCGAGGTCATCCCGATCGTCCACCATCCCGACGAGGCTGGACTGATAGGCTCCGTCCACCTCATGCCGTCCTGGATGTTCAAAGGCTATGAGGCGATGCTGGCCGTAGATATCGGCGGCACGAACGTCCGCGCCGGAGTCGTCGAGTTCGGAAAGGAAAAAAAACCGCATTTTGCCGATGCGAGTGTCTGGGAATCAACGATCTGGCGTCACGCCGACGACGAGCCGAGCCGCAGTGCGACGATAGAAAGGCTGGCGGCGATGCTGCAGGAACTGATCGATAAGGCGGAAAAGGCCAATCTCAAGCCGGCCCCGATCATCGGGATCGGCTGTCCCGGTATCATCAATGCAGACGGCTCGATCGAACGCGGCGGACAGAACCTGCCAGGCGGCAATTGGGAAAGCGACAGCTTCAACCTTCCCGCCGCACTGATGAAGGCCATTCCCGTAATCGGCGGTCACAGCACATTCGTGATGATGCACAATGACGCCGTCGTGCAGGGCTTGTCGCAGATACCTTTCATCGACGACGTATCGACATGGGCGGTGCTGACCATCGGCACAGGGTTGGGCAATGCCCATTTTACCAATCGCGAGGGAATGAAAGCACGATAGCCCGACCAAGGACGGGAAAGCGGCCGACAAAGCAATGATCATGTCACCCTCCTGCGCTCGCACCGCAATATGGAGTAGGCCGGCGTTGTGTCGCCTTATGGTAAACAACAGGTAAACAACGAGGAATTCTGCAGACGGAAGCAAATTCGCCCATCGGTTCCGCTACGCAGGTGCAAGTTTCCGGAGGAGCGGGTCGGCGTGGGACCGTTCACAACGACTTCGATCATACCTCTCCAGCCATGATTCGCATAGCGCGAGCCTGTCCAATCCTCACAGTCGATGGTCGCGACCGTGTTCCCCTCTGCGCCCAGCTCAGCTGCGGCCGCAATTCACGACTCCTGTAATACGCATAGTCCGAACAGAATGCGGCAGTCGTATCCGCGGGCATGCCGTCGCATTGTTGCCGCCGCAAACGCCACCTTGGGAGCAACGCTTGATTGAACCCCTCTCCTTTTCCGCCGTCCATGGAAAAGATGGTGATAAAGTCGGCGGGCGGTTCTCCGCCGGTTCAAATTGCGCTTATCTCTCCCACGCAAGCTCACATGCAGACGAAAGATGGAAGATGAATTTCAAGGGAATAAGCGCTCCGCTCAATGCCGGTCGTCTCGAACAAATGCTCGGCCTTGCCCCGTCCCGTCGCGATCCCGAATCCCAAGATGGAAATGTCAAGTCTTCCTGCGTCGAGCCCGCCCGCGGCTTGGAAGCTGAAAGCCTCTGCCGTTCGTCTGCCTATAAATAAGATGCTGATCTGCCTGGTCGGTCTGTGCCAAGCGCCGTTACCCTGCGATGAATCGGCGGTGGCTTTCGCGTCCGTCGAGAATCTACGGCGATATGTCGGGCCGGCTTCGGCGATGCGGGGTCGCCGCCGTTGTCAGCTGACAATTGCGCTAAGATTCCGGAATTCCACATAATTTTTTCGATGAATTCCGCTTGTTATATATTGGCTAACCAAGAAATCGCTTGACGGAATCGCCAGACTCACGATCAATTTGCGCAAAATTGCCCGATTTATCAGGATTTGCGTGAATGCCGACCAAGGCCGCGATTGTTGAGAAAGCCAGAAGAGCGAGTCAAGTCTCGATCGACGAGACGATTGCGCAGGACTCGACGATGCTCAGCAGCCAGCTCCAGGTGCTGTTCGAGCGGTTGTTTTCGCCCGATGCCCGCAAATCGCTGCGGCGGTTCAGCAGCACCGAGGCCGCCAAGCTGCTCGGCGTCACCGACAGCTATGTTCGCCACCTCACCGCCCAGGTGGAAAGTATCAATCCCGAAAAGACGGCGGCCGGCCGCCGTGTCTTCTCGCTCGAAGAAATTCATGCGATGCGCCAGCATCTGGGGCGCACCAAACCGTCCTATCTGCCGACGCGCCGGCCGGGCGACCATCTCCAGGTCATCGCCGTCACCAATTTCAAGGGCGGATCCGGCAAGACGACAACGTCAATCCATCTGGCGCAGTTCCTGGCGTTGCGCGGCTATCGCGTTCTCGCCGTCGACCTCGACCCGCAGGCGTCGATGTCGGCGATGCTCGGATATCAGCCGGAATTCGACGTCGGCGAAAACGAGACGCTTTACGGCGCCATCAAATATGACGAGACGCGCCGCGACGTTGGCGACATCGTCCGCCAGACCTATTTCCCCGGTCTCGATCTCATTCCGGGCAATCTCGAACTGCACGAGTTCGAGCACGATACTCCAAAGGCGCTGGCCGACACCAACCGTGATGACAAAGACATGTTCTTCATGCGGGTCGGCAATGCGCTGCATTCGCTGGAGCAGAGCTACGACGTCGTCATCATCGATTGCCCCCCTACCCTCGGCTTCCTGACGCTGTCTGCTCTCTGCGCCGCGACTGCCGTGCTGATCACCGTTCATCCGCAGATGCTCGACGTGGCGTCGATGAACCAGTTCCTGACGATGACCTCCGACCTTCTGGCGGTCGTCAAGCAGGCAGGCGGCAATCTCGAATATGACTGGATGCGCTATCTGATCACCCGTTATGAGTCCAATGACGGTCCGCAGGCGCAGATCGTCGCCTTCCTGCGCAGCCTGTTCGGCGAGCGGGTGCTGACGTCCATGATGGTCAAATCGACGGCTGTCTCGGATGCGGGCCTGTCCAAGCAGACGATCTACGAGGCGGGGCGCGAGACGATGCATCGCCAGACCTATGACCGCGGCGTGGAATCTGTCGACAGCGTCAATGCCGAGGTCGAGCAACTCATTCGCAATGCATGGAGCAGGACATGAGCCCGAAAGGTCGCGACATCCTGAAGAGCATGGTCGGCTCCGTCGAGCCGGCACGACCGGAGGCGCCGAGCGTGCCGCCCCCGCATCGACCGTCCGGCGCGGTCAAGGCGATGAATCTGTCGCTCGGTCGGCTCGGAGAGGAAGCAGCGGCCGCCAAGGCGCTGCGCGAATCCCTCGCCTCCGGCGACAAGGTGCTGGAGATCGATGCGGCTGCAGTCGAAATGTCGTTCATTCGGGATCGTATCCCCGTCGATCAGGATTCGGAATTCGAGCGGTTGAAGCAATCTATCCAGGACAGCGGACAGCAGGTTCCGATCCTTGTGCGGCCGGATCCTGTAAAGGCTGGGCACTATCAGGCCGCCTATGGCCATCGGCGCCTGCGCGCGGCCGCCGAACTCGGCGTCCCGGTTAAGGCTGTGGTGCGCAAGCTGACGGACGAGGAGCTGATCCTTGCTCAGGGTCAGGAGAACGGCCCTCGCGTCGACTTGAGCTTCATCGAACGGGCGTTGTTTGCGCGCCGCATGGATGAGCACGGGTTCAGCCGTGACATGATTGCGAGGGCGCTGGCGACGGATAAGCCGGAAACTTCGAGGCTGCTGCAGGTCGCGCAGACGATCGACCCGGAGATTATTCTGGCCATCGGACCGGCCCCAAAAGTCGGCCGTCCCCGCTGGCTGGCCTTCGCCGAAAAATTCAGAGAAACAGGCGGTCAGAAGAAAGCGCAGGCGGCAATCCGCGCCGCCAGTTTCGAGGCGCTGGAAACCAACGGCCGCTTCGATGCGGTCTGGAAGGTGTTGGAGGAGAAGAGCCCGCCGCAACGCGACGAGCAGACCCTTCGTACGTCAGCGGGCGCGCCGCTTGCTTCGGTGTCCCGCGCCGGCAAAACCTTTCGCATCACCGTCAAATCGGCGGCGTTTTCGGAGTTCCTGGCTCAGCGGCTGGCAGGTCTCGCCGTTGAGTTCGAAGAGGAAAATGATAGGAAATGAGCCAGTTAGACGAATTGTCAGCTGACAATTTGAACAGGAGATAACGCGCAAAAGAAAAAAGCCCCCGAACGTCACCGTCACGGAAGCTTTCCTCGTAGTCTTGAACACCTCCGAGAATCGCACTTCCAAGAATCGCTGTCAAGAGCTTTTGGCGCCGTTTTGGCGAGCGGATTTCTTTTGCCTCAGTGAGGTGGAAGAGATGGAAACCGGAATTATAACGACGCCCTTCGGGCGGCGGTCGATGACGCTTGGGATGCTTGCAAGCCAGGTCGCCGCAGGCGAGATCAAGCCCGATCAATCCGTCGACAAGTGGAAATTGTTTCGTACGCTGTGCGAAGCAAAGCCTTTGCTCGGCATCACCGATCGCGCGCTTGCCGTGCTCAATGCGCTCCTCAGCTTTTATCCGAAGAATGAGCTGGCGCAGGACAACGGCTTGATCGTCTTCCCGTCGAATGTGCAGCTCTCGCTGAGGACGCATGGCATGGCCGAACAGACTGTCCGCCGGCACCTCGCAGCGCTCGTCGATGCGGGTCTTCTGGTGCGCAAGGACAGCCCCAATGGCAAGCGTTATGTCCGCAGGGACAGGGCAGGGGAGATCGACGAGGCCTTCGGCTTCTCGCTGGCGCCGCTGCTTGCCCGCGCCGAGGAGATCGAGCAACTGGCGGCCGCGGTGATGGCGGAGCGGCTGCACGTTCAGCGCTTGCGCGAACGCATCACGCTTTGCCGTCGCGACATTGCGAAGCTGATGGAAGCGGCGGTCGAAGAAGACGTTGAAGGGGATTGGAAGGCCCTCTACCAGCTATTCCGCGACTTGGTGGAAGGTTTGCCGCGCTCGCCGACGACCGCACAGCTCGAACAGCTGCTGGATGAATTGACGGCGCTCAGGACCGATATCCTTAACCGGTTGGAAGTTCGCGTTAAAACGACAAAAGAGCGCGGCAATGCCTATTATAACGAGCGTCACATACAGAATTCAAACTCCGACTCCACATCTGAATTTGAACCAGGCTTCGAAACGAAGCAGGGCGCGAGGCCGGAGCAAGACAACCGGCGAGGGGGCGTGACGATAGACGAGAAACGGCACGGAGCTCCTGATCAGCCCGGGCAGGAAGAGCGGCAAAGGGGAGGGTCGGGCGGTCATGATGATGCCGGCGGATTGAAATCCTTCCCGCTTGGTCTAGTTCTGCAGGCCTGCCCCGAAATCCTTGCCTACGGGCCGGATGGCGTGATCCGAAACTGGCGTGACCTGATGACGGCAGCGGTCACAGTTCGATCGATGCTGGGCGTCAGCCCGTCCGCCTATGAGGAGGCGGCAAGTGTGATGGGCGCGGAAAATGCCGCGACCGTAATGGCGTGCATCCTGGAGCGCGGGGGCCACATCAACTCCGCCGGCGGCTATCTTCGCGACCTGACGCGGCGAAGCGAAAAGGGAGAATTCGCGATCGGTCCGATGTTGATGGCGCTCCTGCGGGCAAAAGCGCCGGCCGGCCGAAAGGCGGGATAG